>JAFSRH010000015.1 GCA_017446225.1 Oscillibacter sp. | reverse complement strand
TGTCGGGCGTCAGGTAACGAATGTCGAACCCGTCCGCGGTCTTGAGTATCCACGCCTTGTTGTTGCCCTGCGCGTTTCCCGCGCCGAAGCGGTCAATGGGCGAGTAAATGCCGTTGACGGCCTCGAAGGAAATGGAACGCTTAACGGCTTCCGTGTACGTGTAGACCTGTACGGGGTAACCGGTCGGCGTGGTCGTGGTAAAGATACGCTCCTGTTGCGCGTTGACGGGGTATCCGTCCGCGCCGCGCGACAGGCCGGAGACGTCCACGGGCCAGTAGAGCGGGGAGCCGTCCGGCGTTTTGGCCTGTACGGTTCCGCCGGTACAGGTCCCCGTGACCCACTCCATGTTCTGTTCGTACGCCCGGATGAAATTGTCGTCCGACCGGTCGCCTTGCAGATACTTGACGATACGGCGCGTGGTAACCAGCCGGTCAACGGCCAGATTGGCCACTTCTCCGTAACCGGCGTACAGCGCGTTTGCGGAGAGCTGTCCGGACACGTCCACGTTGCCGTCCAGTTTGATGTAGCCATACAAGTCATGTTCCCCAATGGTAAGCGTCAGCCGCGCGAACACTTCCCCGTTTTCCGTCACGGTGGACACGTTGAGCGCGATTCCGTCCACTTTCTGACGGATGCTGGAAAGGTCGCCTTCCGCATTGGCGACACGGGTTTCCATACCGTTCGCCGTCTGTTCCAGCGTGGACACTCTGCCGTCCATGGTAGAAACAGACGTTGCAATCCCGTCCGCGCGGACGGTCAAGGCTCCAATGTCGCCTTCCGTGTCTGTGACGCGTCCCTCACTGGCGTCCGCCCGGGTTAAAAGGGAGGCAATCCCGTCGGGGTCCTGTACAAGAAGTTCGATTGCGTCCACGTCCTGCCGGATTGCGCTGAAATTGCCGTTCATATCCGCGCGGATTCCGGTAGCCAGCGCATCCGCGTAACGCTTTGTGACGGCTTCGGCGTCCAGTACCGGGTCACGGAAGAGGCGGAGTACGCCGCGCATGGTCCCGCCGTCCAGCGGCAGATAGTCGCCGGACACGCCGCCCGTAACGCTTCCGCCGCCTTCGCCGCTTGCGCCGCCGTTTTCCGTCAGGAGCTGTTCGGCGCGGGGGAGCATGACGTTGTTAATATAAGTGGCGATTTCGGTAAAAAGGCTCTGCAAGTCGCGGCGGTTCTGTATTTCGTTGTGCTGATGGGTGGCGTAGTCGGCGGGGTCCTCCCAGTTTTTGGAGTAGAAAAGACGCGGAATCAGTTCGGGCGTTTCGTTGGTATCGGGCATTAGCGGTCCCTCCCCTGATAACGGATTTGAATTTCCACGGAATACGGCGCGAGGTTCTGTCCGGCGGCGTTATTCTCCAACCGTAAGGAAAAGTGGCGGACGTGTCGGCATTTCGGCCGCCGCCGGAACACGGCCGCGTGACGCGGTACGCTCAGGTCCCGTACTTCCAGATTCCGGTCCGTGAGCCGGTCGTAGCCCGCGACATGGAGACTGAGCAGGTCGGCCCGGGTTTCGTAGTCGGTCTCATAGAGTACGGCGACATCCGAGGGCGTGTCCGCGCGGAGAGAGAACAGGACGGCGCGCACGTCTTTGAGGCGGTCGTACCCGCCGAAGTTCCGCACGGGAAACTGGTACACTTTCCGGACCGCTTCCCCAAAGTCGCTCAGTACCGGGCCAAGGCGGACCGTCTGGGCGGCGGCGTTGACCAGACACGGCGCCCGGTCACGCATGGACAGCGCGCGGGGACTTAACCCCGTAAAAAAGAACCAGACCGGGTCGGCGCTGTCGGACAAGGAATAATCCCAAAGCCAGACATGGTCATTGACGGCGAGCCAGTAGCGTTGCCCATCGTCAAGGGAGCAGACGGGTCCGGTACCGGCAACGCGCATATCGTGGAGCAGTCCGGGGCGGGTATCGGAGCCGTTGATTTTGCCGGACAGACAGCGGACGTTATTTTCCCGCGCGGCGGAAGAGGACAGCACCTGATAGACGCCGCCGGATGTGTTGGCGAACGTCAGGTTGTTTCCAATGAGCTGTACCGAACGGGGCAGATCACAGCCGATTTTGTCATGGACGCCGGAATAGGTCAAAGAAATGCTGTCGCGGCCGTTGAGCGTTTTGTTGGAGAGGCTGAGCTTCCCAATGCGCCGCGACTGGAACACAATGATCTGGTCGTACTGCCCGCCGAAGCCGGTGACATCGCCCCCGATCAGATTCCGCGATTCCTCCGGCCAGTAGGACGGGTCAGGCCCGGACTCCGTGACGCCGGACCAGTACACGGCCTCCGGACACTGTTCCGCGCCGCCCGTGACAATACATAAGCGTTCCCCGGTCCCGCACGCCAGCGCGTACGGACAGGCCATGATTTCCGCGAGCGCGGCGGCGTTCTGTTGGCGGTAGGTGATTTCCACGGAAGCGGCGGCGGGCGGGGCCTGTGTAAAGGTTACGGTTCCGGTCACGGGGTCCGCGGCATAGTCCCGGCTCTGGACCATGGTCAGGCCGTCCACGCGGACCTGTGTCACCGCCTCCACGCTGTCCGCGGGGAGGTGGTATTCCAACTGTCCGATATCCAGCGTGAAGGTGAGTACGGAATTTTCGGCCGGCGCGGTGTTGAAAAGTACGCTTCCGGAGCGTACGTCCACCGAATACAGGGCGGGTTTCAGCAGGGCGGTATCAACGTAGACGGCGGAGACGCCGCGAAGGTTTTCGGACGCCGTGACGCCCATACTGAAAACCCGGGTGAGTCCGTTTCCGGTACGGACCACGTTTTCCGGCACAGACAAGGCAACATAGCGGACGCGTTTTTGAGGGGACAGGCGGTTTTCCGACTGATACGGGTCCCCCTGTCCGGTGGCGGGGTCGGCGTTGACAAGGACGGTCGGAATAAAGGCGTTGTCGGCCACGCGGGAAATCGTAAGCGGGGCAGTCAGCGGACCATGGGAAGCGTTGTAAGTCAGGCGATAGAAGCCGCCCGCGTTTTTGTAAAACAGGTCGTTTCCGAACCGGAAGAAGGTCCCGGCGTTGCGGGGCACGCCGGTGGCAATGCTCGCGTTTCCGGGGGAGGTGACGCGGCGCAGTTCCCGGAAATTGCCGTGCCACGTGTACAGGGACGCCCCAACGTGGACCACCACGCCTTCCTGAAACGTTGTGGCGGCGTAGACCGCATCGGACGCGGGGAAGGCGTACCCGGAATAGGAGCCGCCGCCCCATCCGGAAGTCGCCCGTTCCTGTCCGGGACGAGCCTGTAACACGCCGTCCTCCCACCAGAGATTGACAATTTCCGGGGACTCGTTGTCTTTGAGGTTGATTTCCGCGTCACGTAGATTCAAGCCCCCGTTGAGCGCGGGGAAACGGTACGTCCGTTCCCGATTGGCGGAGCGCATAGCGTCACCTCCCGTCAGAAGCCGTAGACATCCCGGACCGGCCGGACTGTCGCGACCAGTGCGGGGGTCAGTTGGCTGAGCCGGGATTCGTACTCATGGAACAGGGTCGTATAGGCGAACTCGTCCTCCGTACGCATGAGACAGGCCGCCGCGTACAGACACGCAATCCGGATGGCCTCCGGACTCTCGCCGCATTCGTACTCATCGGACGGATCATCGGGGAGCTGTTCCGGGTAGTGGTAGTATTCCACCATGTACGCGCCCTCCGGGGTCAGGAGCGCGCGGCCCCCGACAAGCTGGTATTCGTTGGTCAGCTCCGGGCCGTCATCGGAGAGTTTCCGCACCCCGCCGGAACAGAGCCGCCAGAAGTCGCCGGGGAGCGTATGCTGTCTCCAGCCGTTGGAGAGCGTTTCGCCGTGCTCCAGACGACACACGCCCCGTTCCGGACAGGGTCCGGTGCGGATATCCAAAAGCGCCTGATTGACGAGGCCCGGAATCTTCCGGATCGTGTCGGACTGGTGATTATACGCGGGGGAAATCGGTTCTCCCGCTATGCTGTACTGGTCCATCAGTTCGAGGACGGCCCGCTTGATGTTACGGTATTGCATGCAAGTCCTCCTTATGTTCCCGTTACGGGGGCCGGCAGGCCCCCGCGCAATTAACTGTTCGTGACCGCCGTGCCGTGGTACCACACCGCGTTCGCCTTCTCCTTGAGGATGAAGCAGTCATAGAGGACGCGTCCCTCAATGAGCCAACCGGAAATGCCGGGCGGGTTGTCGTGAATTTTGTAATCCTCCAACTGTTTCGGCGCGCAGGCGGCCACGGGGTGCGTCAGGATGAACTCCGCGCCCGTGGGCAGACGCGAAGCCGGGACTTTTACAATCCGGGTTCCGTCCACTTCCCCCATCACGCCCTTGGCGAGCATCAGTTGGGAGGCGTTGCCGTAACGCATAAACGCGGGGTCCTGTTTCAACAGATTCGCGAACTTGTAGGAACAGAAGCAAACGCGTCCGGTGTCCGGTACGCTGTGGTTGCCTAACGATTCCTGCGCGTTGAGGAACAGTTCATAGGCGTTGTTCTTTGTGGCGGCGGTCGTGGCGGTGTTGCCTTTCGTACAGGCGGTCAGGGCCATGGTACGGAACACGTACGTGTCGTACTCGGGGACCACGACTTCCCGGATTTCACGGGAGAGGGCGCGTCCGGCGTCCATGGCCATCTGGGTCTGGTTACGGTCGGCGCGGTCAATGATGAAGGAAAAGGCGCGGTCCCGCGTGACGGTCAACTCCTGAAGGCTGTTTTCGAGGTCGGCGGGGGTGCCGTAACGGGACTGCCCGGAGCGGGTGTAATTGTTGAGCGGGACCGTGGGAATGGAGTAGACGTTCACGGTACGGACCCCGGCAAAGCGGTAGTCCTGATTGAGCGCGAGCGTGGCCTGAGAGGCAATCGCAAAGCGTTCATCGACTTTCCCGGCGTAGCGGGAGGCCAAGTTTACATTGGGAGTCGGCATAGCTCATTCTTCCTTTCTGCGTTCACCACGTGTCGGAATCGAAGCCGCGTACGAAGTCGTCCGCGGGGGCTGTGACGCTCCCGCCCCCGGAGACGCCCTGTACGGGGGAATGCTGTGTGATTTCGGCGTTGTGGCGAAGGAGTTCGTTTTCCCGGCGGAGGCTTTCATACATGGCGCGGTAATCCGGTTCCACGCCCGCGGGCGCGGCGGGTTCCGTAACGGGTACGGCTTGCGGGGCGGGTACGGTTTGCGGTACGGGCGCGGGTACGGTTTGCGGAGCGGGCGTAACGGGGCCGGGTACGGTTTGCGGCATGGGCGCGGGTACGGCTTGCGTGGCGGATACGGGCACGGGCGCGGCTTGCGCGGGTTCCGTAACGGGCGCGGGCGCCGCCGTGACAGGGGGCGCGGGGGAAACAGGCTGTTCGTTCATTGGGAAGCTCCTTTCTGACTGTAAAGCGTTTTCGCTGTATTCATCACGCCTTTACGGACATAGATGTCGCGCGGAGTTCGTCCAAGAGTTCGGCCTTACGGGGAAACAAATGCTCCGGGACGCGTTCGAGATACTGTATGGCGGTCAGGAAACCGTCACGGCGAAGTTCGTTCAGCATATCCAGCAGGGCCGCCTCATTGTAGGAAGTCGTTTTTCCCACGTCCGCGCGGAGGTTCAGCCAGAGATGTTTAAAGACGCGGAAGTCGAAGTCCGTTGTGACGGAGCCGCCGCTCACGACCGGGCGCGTGCCGTAACAGGTGCCCATCATGTCCAGCAGAATACGGCCGATGTCCTCGATCCACTCGTGCAGGCCGGCGCGGATGTTTTCCAGCGGGATTTCGGCATTGGTCTGTAAGAGGGCCAGCGCGGAAGTATTTTCGGGACGGGCGTTTCCGAGCTGTACGTCCGACACGCCGAGACATTCTTTTGTGTAGGACATGGCCTTGTCAATGAGCGTGAAAATTTGCGCGCTCATTTCGGACGCGGGAAGCGTACCGGCCACGGATGTGACATTCTGCCCGGGTTGCAGGCCGCGAATGCCGATAGCCTGTCCGACTTCGTTGGTCCACGTGGAAATGAGGTCCGCGTTGTAGACGGTGCGCGGGAAGGCCATTAGCTGGATATGGCGCATGGCGGTGGCGAACAGAGTGTTGATAAAGATCTGGTTGGGAATCAGGCCCGTAACGAGCGCGCGTCCGTGGTACTGTCCGCGCTGACGCTCCCAGTTGCCCCACGCGATGGGGTAGACGGACAGTCCGGTGTCGATATTCTCGTAAATGACGGCGTCCCGGGTGGCCTTGGTGACGCGTACGGTCGTTTCGCGGGTACCGTTGCGCATACGGTCGGCCTTGGTGTAGAGCAAGACATAGAGCGCGCTTTCCTCTTCGCCGGGGATGTCGGCGGCTTCCGTGTCCGCGAAAATCGGTTCTACGGGTCCGCCCGGCCCGTGGAAACGCTGGGCCTCCCGGCGGAGATTGTCCACGCGGTCACGGCCGACCAGCAATATCCAAGGCTGTCGTTCAACCTGACGGTCGGCGGGGTTGCCGAACATGACGTTGATACCGTCTACCAGTTCCATCCGGATTTCGCCCCGGTAGTCGCGGAAGGCGCCGGTACCGCCGTAGGGACGCGCGTCCGGGTCGAACCAGAAATGGGCGCAGTAATCGCCGGTCTGCGCCCCGTCAAAGAGGGCGTCGCGGATACGGTATTCAAAGTGGAACTTTTCCAGCAGACTGGATAACTCCGCGTCCGCGAAGGCGGCGGCGTCCGTATCGGAAGCGTCAAGGAGCGGCCCGACCCGGAGCCGGAACGCGTTCCCGGTCAGAGACGCGATAAACAGACTTGCCACGCGTTTCAAGATGTTAAACGTAGGCTTTGGGAGCGCGCGCATGGCCGGGGTGTCGGGCAGGTTCAGCCACTGGTTTCCAATGAAGAATTCGGTGTTGGTTTTCACGAGGCTGTACTGGTTGGGGTTCTGGCGGCAGTTGTACTCCCGGCCGCTCTCGTAGAGGGTCCATGCCCGCGTACGGGCGCGTTGCGTCATAGGTCATTCCTCCTGTCGGTTCCGCCCGTAGGCGTCCTCCACGGTGTAGTTTTGCAGTCTGCGGAAGGCGTCCAGCTCATCGCGGGCTTCCGGCGCGGGGACGGCGTCCGGGCGGCGCGCGTACCGGTGCAGTCTCCATCCGGTCGCGGCCCCCAGTCCGAAGAGGGCCAGACAGGCCAGCGCCCCGCAGAATCCAATTACGAAATACATAGACCTTCCTTTCCGTTGTCTTTCACCATCCGTAAACATTGTAACGGTCGTTATCCGTCAGGGCGGCGCGGTATCGCTCCTCACGCGGCGGGGAGTCGTCATCCTCTTCAGGCGGCGCGGGAACGGTCCCGCTTTTGCCGAAGAGCCAGTGTAACGCCTGTGTGGAACTGTCCACCATGTCGTCATGCTGTCCGGACGGGAACGCGCTCCACTGGTCCAGATACGCTTCCAGCCAAGGCGCGGAACGCGGTAAAAAGACGTGTCCGCTCTCAATGGCGGGCGAGGCCCCGTAGACGCGGGAACGCTTGTCGCCGCGCGGGTCCACGGGAATACAGAACATTTCCCGTTGCAGGACGTCTAAAATGGCGCTTCCGTTGGCTTTGTCCTCTATGAGAACGGCGTAAGCGGCGGGAAAGCGCGCGCGGACGTCCCGAATGACGGCGAGCGTGCCGACAAAGTCCAGATGGCGGTTGACGCATTCGAGCAGGTAGTAGTTTTCGTCCCGGCGTCCCCAGACGGTGACGGCGACAAAGTCGTTTTGTTCCCCGCCTTTAAAGGCCGCGTCCACGCTGACGCAACAGGTCCCGAACGCGTCCGGGGGGCCATCGTAGAACTTCCACCAGTCGCGGCGGATCAGGTTCCCGCGTTCGGCGCGGGGGCGGCACTGGTACAGGGCCAGCCACGCGCGTTGTCCGCCCGAAGGGTCGCTGAGGTAGGCGCGGCGGAACTGCGCGAGCCAGCCGGCCCCCTTGCCGAGTTCCGGACAGAGCGGCTCCCCGGGCGCGCGGCCCATGGGGTCGGACGTCTCCGCCTCCACGGGCAGACGCAGCAGACGGACATTCGTTTCCGTGCGGAGAATGCGCGCGGCCAAGTCGTCCTCGTGCCACGGCGTCATGATGACAATGACTTTCGCTTTCGCCGCCAGACGGGACTTTAAACTGTTGAGCCATTCGCCCCAAAGTTTGTTACGATAGGCGGGACTGTCCGCCTCTTCCCGGTTCTTGACGGGGTCGTCCACAATCAGCAGGTCGGCGGCGTTGCCGGTAATGCCCGACATAATGCCCCGGCTGATGAGGCGTCCGCGGTGTCCGGACAGCTCGTACTCCGTGGCGCGGTTCACGCCTCCCGGCGTAACGCCGGCGAGAAGCGGCCCCCAGCGGCTGAGTTTTTCCCGGTTACGCCGCGCGAAGCGTTCGGCGCTTTCCTCATTGTAGGACGCGAGGATGACGCGGGTCTCCGGGGCGCGGAGCAGGACCCACGCCGGGAGGGCTTCCGTGACCGCCATGGATTTCCCGTGCTGGGGCGGCGTTTCCAGAATCAGGATGTCATAGGCGTTTCCGGTATCGGCTTCCAGAAACGCTTGGGCCTCCCGGGCCAGAAAGCCGGAAAAGCGGGTGGGAATCCACAGCGGGCCGCCCGTCAGACGTAACCACGCGGCGTAATTGCGGCGGGCTAATTCGCGCCGGAGCAGTTCCGCGCGGATTTGTCCGGCGCGGGTCAAGGCGCGCCACAGTCCGCGGGGCCGACTTCCAGACGCGTCAGCATTGCGGTCAGTTCGGCGTCTGTGTAGCGGGACAAATCCCAGTCAGCGGCGGGTTCCGGAGCCTGTTCGAGCGCGATTTCCCGGATAAGCTCAAAGGCGCGAATGACGGTCGCGCCGCCTTTGGGTGCGCCGGTTTTCGGGTCCGGCGGCCCCCCGGTGGCCTCCGTGATGAGGGCATCGGCGATCCGTTGACGGGTGGACGGGTCGCTCAAACGCTCCATCAGTTCCGGACGCAGGTCCGGACGCTCCCCAAGGGCGCACATATGGCACACCTCCTTTGCCGGAAAATAGAACAAACGTTTGATTCTTGTCAAAGAATAGCACAAATGTTCTATTTCTGTCAACCGGCGGATTTTACAAAAAAAAACCGCGATTTTTGCGCGATTTGACAAGAAACGCGTCCGGCAGGGAGAGCCGGTTTCCCTTTTCCGCGTTTCCGTGCCCGTACTTTTTTATGCAATGCCTTCCGAAAGCCTTGACAGAAAAACGGCCCCGGTGCTATCATACGGGGAGATGTTCCGGCGCGCGGATGTCGGAATTTGTCGAAATAAGCCTCCGGAGAGGTTGACGCTATGAAAAAAATTCTATCCGTACGGCGCGGCTGGCGGCACTACTGGCTGGCTATGGGACTGCTGTGTGTGGTGACGCTTGCGCTGTCGCTCAGCGTACGACTGATTTTCCGCCGTACCGCACATATTACGCTTCCGGACAGTATCGGATTAAGCGGAACCGGCGGCCGCGACGGCGCGGGAGGCTTTACGGCGGCGGTCCCGCTTGAGGTCACCCCCGACACCGTGCAGTCAGTAATTGCCACGCTTTCCCGCTCTCCGCGCTACCGGCGTACGGTCACCGTACGCCGTACGTGGAGCGGCGGCGGACAGGATACCCGTCTTGTGGTCAGCGTCTCCGCCGGCTGGACGCGGGTTGACCGTACCCTTCCCAACGGGACGCTCCGGCACGCCGTGACCAACGGCGTGACCACGTATCTGTGGTACGGAGACGGTCCCGAAGCGCTGAAAGTCCCGGCCGGGTCCGTCAGCGCCGACAACGAACAGTTGATTCCCACCTATGAGGACGTACTGCGTCTGCCAAAAGAACGGATTGCGCTGGCCGATTACCACCGCATTGAGTCGGGGATTGACTGCGTTTACGTGGAAACCACGCAGGAGGAGAACCGGAAAGAACGTTACTGGATTGGCGTCTCCACGGGACTGCTGGTGGCCGCGGAAACGCTACTGGACGGGAACAGTATTTACTGGATGGAGGCGGGCGAACCGGAAGAGCCGTCCGCGGACGCCTTCACACTGCCGGACGGTACCGTGTTGTTCCCGCGCCCGTGAACGTATGTTCTACTCTTGGCGCGTTTCTGTAAAAATTGTGGAAAATCTTGTGGAAATTGTGGAAAACATTGTAGAAAGTCTGTATAGACGTACAGGAAAGGAGCGTTTGCTGTGCGTTTTGCGCAAGCGTTGCCGGAATCCGGACCACCGTCCCCGGAGGTCTCCCGCGACTGGCGCGCCGAGTACCGCGCCGGGCGCCGTGTGGGCGTCCTCTCTCTGGGCGCGCGGAATCTCTTCTTCCGGAAGGGCTGGACGGTCTACGTCCTTCCCTATGCGCGGCTGAGCCGGTATTTCCGGCGGGTGCTGTCGGTTCCGGCCCGAATCGGGTGCTGTGCGGGCGGCGAACTCCGCATTGAGCACCTTGTCCTGTGCCATACATCCGCCGCGGACCGCGTGGAACAGGAACTGGCGCAGATTCAGCTTCCCGGCGAACGGGCCGCGAAAGCCGTTATGCGGGAACTGGCCCGACTTGCCCCGGACGCTGTCGCCGGGTGTCCGGCCGCGCAAAGGGGGGACGCCTCATGACCGCCGGGGAAACGCTGGAAAAACTGCTCCGGGCTTACGGCGTCTATTATGACGTGAACCGGAACCATCCGGCCCCGCCGTTTGCGGCGGAAGCCGTGTTCCGGTCGCATACGGAGCAATACTTTCTGGTCCGGCGGGCGCGTCTGGCCGAATCGGAATCCAACGAGTACGTCTACTTTGCCTTGGAGGACGTCTTGACCGCGCCGTTGCTCCGCGCGCTGGACGGCGCCGCGTGGAACGCCGGAACCGCCCGGATCGTCCCGCACAAGGACCACCGGAACAGTGACGTTACGCTACTGCTTCTCGCCTCCCGCGTGGAGCCGGACGCCGCCGCCCTCATTCCCAAACTCAAACACTACCGGAGTTATCATTTCGGGTTTCAGGGCTGGACGCATTACCGGCTGGCGGTCGTGGAGGCGGAGACCGGAAAGGTGTTTTGTAACCGTCAGGCCCGCACAATGCGCGGGTTTCTAAAGCGGAACCTTGCGCTTTGACATTGGCGTTGTCCGGGCGGACGCTGTCCGGAATCGCATATTTCACAATCAGAAAGGATGAAAGCAAACTTATGCAGGCTGTATTGATTATTGCCGCCGCCATTGTAATCCTGTTCATCGGTTACGTGGCGTACGGCAACTGGCTTTCCAAACAGTGGGGCATTGACCCGTCCCGGAAAACGCCCGCCCAGACCATGGAAGACGGCGTGGACTATGTCGCGGCGAAACCCGCCGTCCTGATGGGACATCACTTTTCCTCCATTGCCGGAGCCGGTCCCATTAACGGACCGATTCAGGCGTCCGTATTCGGCTGGGCGCCGGTATTCCTCTGGTGCGTGCTGGGCGGCATTTTCTTCGGCGGCCTTCACGACTTCGGCTCCCTGTTCGCCTCCATCCGGCATGACGGAAAGGGCATGGGCGAAATCATCAAGGACAACATGGGCAAACGCGCCGGACGCCTCTTCCTTGTGTTCGCGCTTCTGGTGCTGATTCTGGTCATCGCGTCCTTCGTCAACGTGGTCGCCGGGACGTTTGCCAGTGACCATTACGGAATCAGCGCGAACCCGTCCGGCAACGAGACCACGGCCATGATTTCCATCCTCTTCATCGTGCTGGCGGTCGTGTACGGCGTCGCGACAAACCGCTTTGGACTGGGCGTTATGCCCGCGACCGTTGCCGGTATCGTGTGTATTTGCCTTATGCTGGTACTCGGCCTGAATGTCGGCGTTGCTATGCCCACTCTGCCATGGATTGTGTTCATCTGCGCCTATATCACGGTGGCGTCCCTCGTGCCGGTGTGGATTCTCTTGCAGCCGCGTGACTACCTCTCCAGTTTCCTGCTCTACGGGATGATGCTTCTGGCGTTGGCGGGCATTGTCATTTCGGCCGTCACCGGGAACGCGAGTTTTGAAATCCCCGCCTTTACCGGCTGGAGTACGAAAATCGGTACGCTTTTCCCGGCCCTGTTCATTACGGTGGCCTGCGGCGCGTGTTCGGGCTTCCATTCGCTGGTCGCCACCGGCACCACCTCCAAACAGTTGAACAGCGAGGCGGACGCGAAACCCATTGGCTACGGCGCCATGCTGATTGAATCCGCCTTGGGCGTGGTGTCGCTCATCGCCGTGGGCATGGTGTTCAACAAGTACGTGGCCGGGGAATTCGGTTCGCCGTCCGTGGCGTTCGCCTCCGGAATCGCGACCATGTTCGGGGCGGAGACGTCCGCGGTCTACTCCACGGTCCGCGCGTTGCTGACGCTGGCGGTCTCCGTGTTCGCGCTGACCAGTCTGGACACCGCCACCCGCCTGAGCCGCTTTATGTTCTCGGAACTCTTCCTTGCGGAAGGGGAAGCGTCTTGGCGCGATGCCACCGGCGTCCGGAAAATCCTGACCCATCCTCTGGTGGGTACGCTGATTATGGTCGTGATCGGCGGCACGCTGGGCGCGCTGAAACTCTCGCAAATCTGGGCGCTTTTCGGCGCGGCCAACCAGTTGCTTTCCGGACTGGCCCTGCTGGCGGTCGCGGCGTGGCTGGGCAATGTCGGCAAAAACAACAAAATGTTCTACTTCCCCATGTGCTTTATGTTGATTGCCACACTGTGCAGTCTGTGCCTGACGGTCAAGGCGAAAATCGGCCTGATTGGCGCGGACGGCGCCATGTGGGGCGACTGGTTCCAGCTTGTTTTCGCCGTTGCCATGATTATCCTTGCCGTCATTCTGGCCGTTGAGGGCGTACAAACCATGATGCGCCAGCGGAAAGGCGTCAAGGCGTGACTTCCGTCAAGTAAATCTTGCTCCCGTCTCCGCTGTCTTTTCGGCACGCGGAGGCGTTTTTTTGGCAAATCGCGTATTTACAATTCGGATTTCCTGTGTTATCATGTGTCGGATTAACCTTGATGAAGAAAGAAGTATGCTTTATGATACGGAAACCGGCCTCCTCGCGTCCTCTGTTTGGCTTCGGTCTGTTCGCGTTGTTCGCGCTGTGCCTGCTCTTCGGCGTCTTTTACGGCGACAAGGTGATATGGAAGTTCAAGCTCGACCCCTACCGCGACCCTATGCCGATTCTGATGTACCACCATATGCTCCCGGACGGCTCCGAATGCAACGACATGACCGTGACGCCCTCCAAACTCCGTCAGGACTTCGACTACATCCGGAAACAGGGCTACACGCCCGTACTCCCGCGCGAACTCCTTGACCCCGCTTCCCTGCCCGATAAGCCCATCCTCATTACGTTTGACGATGGATACACGAGCAATTACACGCTTCTGTACCCGATTTTACAGGAATACGGCTTCAAGGCGTTAATTTCTCCGATTGTCTGTATGCCGGACCTGCTGGCAACGGAGTTCTGTTCGTGGGATATGTACCGGGAGATGATCGCGTCCGGACTGGTCGAAATCGGCTCCCACACGTACAAACTCCACAATCTGGACGTCAACGGCTCCTATAAGCCCGGGGAGCCGAACGGGATTCAGCGTCTGGACGGCGAAACGGACGAAGCGTTTCAAGTCCGCGTGCTGGACGACATCCGGAAGAGTTACGACCGCCTGACGGAAGAATTAGGCGTGCCGCCGACCTGTTTCGCCTACCCGTTCGGGGCGCGCGAACCCGCCGCCGACCCGCTCGTTGACGAACTCTTTCCGGTCTCCCTGCTGACGTGGTCCGACACCGCGGACCTGTACAACGGCACGGCGCGTATGCCGCGCTGGACCGTCACCATGTGGGAACCCGTCTACAATCTGTTCTGACGCGCTTCCGCGTCCCGCGTAACGTCTTAGGAGGTTTTGACATGAAACTGACCATGAAAAACATTGGCGTCATTCGGGACGCGGAAATTGAACTGGACGGAATCACGGTTCTGGCCGGTTACAACGGCACCGGCAAAAGTACGACCAGTAAAGCCCTTTACGGCGTGATTGCGTCCTATGTGAATTTGGAGGAAAAAATTCTTGAAGAACGAACGAACAGTGTCTTGCTGATCGTCATGGATTTTTTAATGCGGGCCGCAAAAACGCTTTCCATAGATCGCAAACTGCTTAACCACATAACGCAAGTAACTTCCGACTTTGTTACTGGCGCGTGTCCCATTCCGGAACAATATGAGGATTGGGTTCGTTTACTTCCGGAGTATCTGAAGAACGGTGACAGCGAGTCTTTTCCGAAATTCCTTGAAAAACTGCGGACCGCTGTAAATCGATCGAATACGGAATACGTTCAATATTTGGCGGACAAAACGATGAAATCCGTATTTGATAGCCAAATCAATACCATTCATTCCCCGGAGCCGGGGGAAGTGTCTTTGACCGGGACGAAAAACACGCGCCTTGCATGGATGAAAATCACGGGAAACGCAATTACAGAGTGTAGCGTACAGGAAATCCATGTGCGTAAGCCGATCTACCTTGACACGCGTCATGTATTAGATAGATTCAGCGAACCCGCGTACAATTCCGATTTGTATACGCTTCTAAAAGAATCCGCCTCCGAACCGACATTTGAGGAATACAAGAGCCGGGAACACGTTCAGGAACTGATTGCTTCCGTCATTCACGGCAGACTGACTACCTCCTCTTTCGGAAACTTCACGTTTACGGACGACCATTTCAACGAGCCTGTTTCCCTGCGGAATATTGCGTCCGGCAACAAGACGTTCGCCGTCCTGCAACGCCTCATTCAAAACGGCGCATTGCGTGAAAACACGGTCCTGATCATTGACGAGCCGGAAAACAATCAACATCCCGAATGGCAGTTGAAATTAGCGGAAACTCTCGTGCTTCTGCATAAGGAATTGGGCGTCCGGCTGTTCCTGAACACCCACAGCACGTACTTTCTCCGCGCTATTGAGGTTTACGCCGACAAATACGAACTGTCGGACCATTGTCACTATTACCAGACACAACCCGCGGACGGCGCGGAAAATCTGTTTTACGTCCGGAACGTGGACGGCAACACGAACTTGATTTACCATGATTTTTATATGCCCCTTGAGGAACTGTGACTATGGAAATCAGCAAATTTAGAAAAGAGGATTATAACAAGCCTCTTTCCAAGGCCTCGTTGGACGACAACAAAAAACTGCCGCTCATAGACGATGATACGCGCGCGGCGTGCAAACTGGACGATTTGACGAAACGGATATGCGAAGAACTCCGGGACGCACAGCCATTGGCGGGCTGTGACGCTTATTTACTGGCAAACGGAACCCACTGGTTTATGGAGTTTAAGTATCAAAAATCCAAAAACGTGGATAGAAAACAGATTTGGCGGAAAGCCTGTGACAGTATTTCGACCGTTAGAATGGCGATTGACCAGACCATCACACTGGACGATTTATGTCGGAACGCCGAGTTTTTTGTAGTGTTTCAGGACGAAGAGGAAAAAGGACTGGACGCTTTCAAACAAAAAATGGCCGGTTATGCGAAAAAAGAATATCCCGTCTATTGGGAATTGCGCAAAATCGAGGGGAAGCTGTACCGTGAGGTACATACGATTCCCAAATCGGAATTTGTGGCGACATGGATTCCGCGCATATGGGGAGCGTAATTTCCCCGAAAGCTCTGTTTGATAGGGCATACCATAAGGAGTGTGACAATATGAAGGAACAACTGGAAGCGATTCTCCGGAGCGCTACGGAGGCCATCCGGGACAGCGCCGCCGCACAGGATTTGGAGGCGTTGCGGGTCCGGTATCTGGGCAAGAAGGGCGAACTGACCGCGATTCTCAAACAAATGGGCAAGCTGACGGCGGACCAGCGTCCGGCCATGGGCAAAATGGCCAATGAGGTCCGCGCCGCGCTCGAAACGGCCATTGAGGAACAAACCGCCGTGCTGACGAAAAAGGCCATGGAAACGCGTCTCGCGCTGGAAACGCTGGACGTGACCATCCCCGGAAAGCCGGTGGAAACGGGCCATCAGCACCCCATGTATATCGCGCTGGACGAGTTCAAGGAAATTTTTATCAACATGGGCTTTGAAGTCATGGACGGGCCGGAAGTGGAGCTGTCGGAGTACAATTTCACGAAACTGAACACGCCGGAAGACCATCCCGCGCGGGAGTGGTCCGACACCTTTTATCTGGACGCCGATTCCCGTACCCTGCTTCGTACCCAGACTTCCCCCATGCAAATCCGGGCCATGGAACGCTACGGCGTGCCCATCCGTATGATTTCCCCCGGGCGCGTGTACCGGAAGGACGAGGTGGACGCGACCCACTCGCCCATGTTCCACCAGATTGAGGGACTTGTCATTGACAAGGGCGTGACCATGGCGGACTTGAAAGGCACCTTGAACGCCGTCATTCAGGAGATTTACGGCTCCGGTACCAAGACGCGTTTCCGTCCGCACCACTTCCCGTTCACGGAACCGAGTTGCGAAGTGGACGTACAGTGTCACAAATGCGGCGGGAAAGGCTGTCCGACCTGTAAGGGGGAGGGCTGGATCGAAGCTTTGGGCGCGGGCATGGTCCATCCGAAAGTGCTGTCCGGGTGCGGCATTGACCCGGAAGCGTACTCCGGTTACGCGTTCGGGTTCGGACTCGAACGCATGGCTATGGCGCGGTACAAAATCAGCGACCTGCGGCTGATTTTTGAAAACGATATCCGCTTTCTGGAACAGTTCTGAGGAGGCGAACGGCATTGAAACTCTCAAGAAAATGGCTGCATGAATTCGTGGACCTGTCGGACGTGGGAGACCGCGAATTTTCGGACGCTATGACGCTCTCCGGCTCGAAAGTAGAGGGCACGGAGATTCTCAATGAATCCCTGAAAAACGTGGTCGTGGGACAGGTCCTGTCCATGGAGCGTCACCCGGATTCCGACCATATGTGGGTCTGTCAGACGGATGTCGGGCAGAAGGAGCCGGTACAGATTGTCACGGGCGCTTGGAACGTTCACAAGGGCGATTTCGTGCCGGTGGCCCTGCACAAGGCCGTACTCCCCGGCGGAAAGACGATTGAGCGCGGCAAACTGCGCGGCGTCGCTTCCGAAGGAATGTACTGTTCCCTGAAGGAGCTTGGCCTGACCGCCGAACACGATTACCCCGAAGCGGTTATCAATCCCGCCGCGATTCTGAACGACTACCGCCCCATAGACCCGGCGAAGCGGTCCCTTCCGGAGGAACTGTCGCCCGGTATGAAAATTTACGGGCCGGTGATTGTGGCGAAGGTGTCGGTACTGGAACGTTACGCGTACGGCTGCTGGCGCGCCACGCTGAATGTCGGGGCGGCGGAAATGGAGATGGACGAGTCCCGCTTCCGGAATCTGCACATCGGCGACTTTGTGGCGTGGGACACGGAACGGCACGATATTTGTACGCTGTCGGACCTGCGCGCCGAACAGCGGGAGTTTCCGCACTGTATCCCGGACGGTATCTGGATTCTGTCCGGCGAACACAAGCCCGGGGATGATGTCGCCGCCCTGATTGGCGCGGACGACCACGTGGTAGAGTTTGAAATCACGCCCAACCGCCCCGACTGCTTAAGCGTCATCGGACTGGCGCGCGAAGCGGCGGCAACGTTCCGCAAGCCGTTGCTTCACCATACCCCGGAAATCCGCGGAAGCGGCGGAAATATCGCCGAACTGCTCGATATTGAGATTGAGGACGGCAATTTGTGCCCGCGTTACACGGCGCGGCTCGTCCGGAACGTGAAAATTCGTCCGTCCCCGGAGTGGATGCGCGAACGGCTCCGCAATTCCGGCGTGCGGCCCATCAATAACATCGTGGACATTACGAACTATGTCATGCTGGAATACGGCCAGCCCATGCACGCCTTTGACTTTGCGTGTGTGGACGGCGGGAAAATCGTGGTCCGTCCGGCCCGGGAGGGGGAGACCATCCGGACCCTTGACGGCACGCTCCGCGCCCTGACGCCCGAAATGCTGTGTATCTGCGATACCGAAAAACCCGTCTGTGTGGCGGGCGTCATGGGCGGCGCGAACAGTGAGATTATAGGCGACACAGACATGGTACTCTTCGAGTCCGCGAACTTTAACGGCGCGTCCGTGCGCCGTACCGCGCTGGCGCTGAATATGCGTACGGAGGCCTCGTCCCGGTACGAAAAGGGGCTGGACCCCATGAACACGTTCCGCGCCGTCCAGCGCGCCTGCGAACTGGTCGAACAACTGGACGCCGGGGAAGTCGTGGAAGGTCTGCTTGACGTCATTGCCGCCGACCGGCCCCCGGTCACGCTCAAACTCGAACCCTATAAAATCAACCGTCTGCTCGGCACGGAGATTTCCGGGGACGAAATGCGCCGGATTCTGACATCTTTGGAGTTCAAACTGGACGGGAACAGCGTACTGGTACCCTCTTGGCGCGGGGACGTGGAGCATTATTCCGACTTGGCGGAGGAAGTGGCCCGTTTTCACGGCTACAATGAAATCCCCGACACGCTCTCTTCCGGCCTCAACGCCCGCCGGGGCTTCACGCCCGAACAGAAAACGGAACGCCTGTTAGGCAGTCTCTGCCGGTCCTGCGGCTACAGTGAAATCATCACCTATTCCTTCATCAGTCCGTCCGCCTACGACAAAATCCGTCTGCCGGACGATTCCCCCTTGAGAAAGTCCCTGAAAATCCTGAACCCGCTGGGCGAGGACCGTTCCATCATGCGTACGACCGTTCTGCCGTCCATGCTGGAAATCCTGACCCGCAACTGGAACTATCGAAACAAAGCCGTCAAACTTTACGAGCTGGGCCGCACCTACTTTCCGCGCGGGGACGGTCTGGCCGATGAGCCGAAAACGCTTTGTCTGGGCGCGTACGGGCCGGATATGGACTTCTTCACGCTCAAAGGCGCGGTCGAGGCCATTCTGAACGGCCTTCGTATTCGGGACGCCGCCTTTACGGCGCAAACCGTGAACCCGTCCTATCATCCGGGACGGTGCGCGGACGTGTACGCCGGGGCGCGCTGTCTGGGCGTGCTGGGACAGATTCACCCCGCGGTCGCGGAGACTTACGGCATTGACGCCGAACTTTATGCCGCGGAGTTGTCGCTGGAGGCTTTGTCGGACGCCATTGGGCCGGAGCCGGTCTATCAGCCTTTGCCGCGCTTCCCGTCCGTGCCGCGTGACCTTGCGCTGGTGTGCGACAAGTCGATCACGGTCGCCGAACTGCGGGACGCTATCCGCCAGTCCGGTACGGACCTTCTCAAGTCCGTGGCCCTGTTCGACATCTACACCGGCCCCGGGATTCCGCCCGACAAGAAGAGCGTGGCCTTTAATCTGACGTTCCGCTCCGAGGAACGCAGTTTGACCGCCGCCGAAGTGGAGGAGGCCGTCACGCACGTTTTAGACGCCCTCAAAGAACGTCTGAACGCCGTTTTACGCTGAACCGAAAGACGCCTTCCCCGTACGGGGAGGGCGTCCGTGAACGGGAAGTAAGAAACCGCATTCCCGGAAAGGTGGAGCTTTTTTCCAAGAGCGGGCCGGAAAGCGCAAAACTTTTGTGAAATTCGACAGAAAACGCTTTACACACCGACAAAAAACGGGTATACTATAGAGAATGATGTCTGCTCCGAGCGGGGCGGCGTGGGAAAGGCGGTGTCGGAATGGACGAGTTTACCAGAAAGTTCAGTATTGCCAAGGAGAAGGACGCGGAAATTCACCGTATCCTCTCGATTGTCTATCAGGCGTTAGAAGAAAAGGGATACAATCCCGTCAACCAGATTGTGGGCTACATTCTCTCCGAGGACCCCACCTACATTACCAACCACAACAACGCCCGGACCCTGATTCGTAAAATCGACCGGGACGAGCTGTTACAAACGCTCCTGCGCTCCTATTTGCAGGACGCGTCCGCTTCCCACGGAAAAAGGTGAAAAAAATGTTTGACAAGGGCGCCGATATCCCGTATAATAACCAATGTTGCCCTGACGCCGGAACGCTGGACGTGAGGCCGATTCTCTACACGCCCGGCCGGTCGATTTCCTTCCGGTTTCCGCTGGACCTGTCCGACTTGGACTTTGGCGGGCGCCGTCCCGTGACGCGCCCCGTGGAGGTCTCCGGGACGGTCCGCAACCGCGCCGATGTACTCTCACTGGACCTTACCGCGCGCACCACGCTGGACGCGTCCTGTGACCGTTGCGGGAAACGCTTCCCGCTCCCCAAGACGGCGGCGTTTCATTGCGCGCTCGTGGAGACCGTACAGGAGGAAGAGAACGAGGAACTGGTCCTCTTGCGGGACGGACAGGTCGATGTGGGCGAACTCGCCCGGACCGCGTTTGTGCTGGACATGGACACCAAAATCCTGTGCTCCGAGGACTGCAAGGGGCTTTGTCCGCGTTGCGGGGCGAATCTGAACGAGGGGCCGTGCGGCTGTGCCCCCGAACCTGACCCCCGATGGGCGGCGCTGTCGGCTCTGCTGGACGCGCCGGATGAGGAATCGTAAACGAAGAAAAACATAGAGGAGGAGAAAAAACATGGCTGTTCCGAAAGGAAAAGTCTCCAAGGCCCGGCGCGACAAACGCCGCAGCGCGACTTGGAAACTTGCGTCTCCAATGCTGGTCAAGTGCCCGAAATGCGGCGCGATGCGTCTGCCGCACCGGATGTGCCCGGAGTGCGGCACGTACAACGGACGCGAAATCAAGTCCGCCCAGTCTGCGGCGAAGCAATGAATCTGCGGATACGGAAGGGAAGCGCGTCTTCCCTCTGTTTTTTTCTCTGAGGAAGGAGACGAGCGCGTGAAGCCCATTATCGCGATTGTGGGGCGGCCCAATGTGGGAAAGTCCCTGTTGTTCAACCGCCTGATCGGACAGCGGCTGTCCATTGTGGAAGATACGCCCGGCGTGACGCGTGACCGTATCTATGGGGACGGCGACTGGAACGGACGGGCGTTTACAGTCGTGGACACCGGCGGAATCGAACCCAATACCGATAACGAAATCTTGGCCTTTATGCGCGAACAGGCGCGGATTGCCATTGACAACGCGACCGTGATTGTCTTTTTGACGGATATCCGCACCGGCATGACGGCGGCGGATGAGGACGTAGCGGAGATGTTGCGCAAGTCGGGCAAGCCGGTCGTCTTGGCCGTCAACAAAGTGGACGGGACCGGCCCCACAAATCCGGACGTGTACGAGTTCTACAATCTGGGCCTCGGAGAACCGATTCCGATTTCCGCCGTCCACGGCCACGGCACCGGCGATTTGCTGGACGCGTGTCTGAAAAACTTCCCGCCGGAGGACGAAGAGGAGCCGCGGCCGGAGTCCATACGGGTGGCGGTCATCGGGAAGCCCAACGCCGGGAAATCATCGCTGGTCAACCGGATTCTGGGAGAGGAACGGGTGATTGTCTCGGACGTGGCGGGGACAACCCGTGACGCCATCGACACGCCGTTTACCGGCGCGGAAGGGTCCTATATTTTCATTGATACCGCCGGAATCCGGCGCAAATCGAAGATTGAGGAATCGGTGGAGCGTTACAGCGTCTTACGGGCGACCATGGCCGTGGAACGCGCGGACGTCTGCCTGATTCTGATTGACGCCTCGGAGGGCGTCACGGAACAGGATAGCAAGGTAGCCGGACTGGCCCATGACGCTGGAAAAGCAAGCGTCATTGTCGTGAACAAGTGGGACCTTGTGGACAAGGACGACAAGACCATGGACCGCGTGACGAAGGACATCCGGAACGAACTGGCGTATATGCCGTACGCGCCCATTGTCTTTGTATCGGCGAAAACCGGACAGCGGGTGCCGAAACTCTTTCCGGCCATCCGGGAAGTGTGGCGGCAGGCGGGAACGCGTGTGACCACGGGCGCGCTCAACAGCGTGCTCGCGGACGCCCAAACCCGCGTACAGCCCCCCACGGACAAGGGCCGCCGCCTCAAAATCTACTATATGACGCAGGTCGGCACGTATCCGCCCCATTTTGTGGCGTTCTGCAACGATGCCAAACTGTTTCATTTTTCCTACCGGCGCTATCTCGAAAACTGTATCCGCAACACGTTCGGGCTGGACGGTACGCCGCTGGTCCTGACCGTCCGTCAGAAGCGTGACAAGGAGGTTTGAGAAATATGCCCGTCAGTTTGCTTGATTGGCTGTTATATTTCGCGGTCTTTCTGCTTCCGACCGCGATTCTGTCCTATTTCTGCGGCTGTTTCAACGGGGCCGTGGTGGTCTCGAAGTACATCCTCCGGGATGACGTGCGCGGCCACGGGAGCGGAAACGCCGGTTTGACCAATTTTTACCGTACGTTCGGCGGCGTCCTGACGCTGGTCGTGATCCTCTGCGATGTGCTCAAGATGATCGTAGCCGTCCGCGTGGTCACGCTCCTGATCGGGGAAACGGTCGTGGCCAAATACTGGGCGGGGCTGTTCTGTCTGCTGGGGCATATGTTCCCGTGTATGTTCCGTTTCCGGGGCGGCAAGGGCATTCTCTCCGGCGGGACGCTGGCCATTATGATTGACTGGCGGATTGCCGTCATCGTCTGGGGCGGCTTCCTTCTGCTTACAGCCCTGACGCGTTACGTCTCGCTGGGTTCGCTGTGGGCCGGCGGCAGTTTCCCGTTTGCCTCGTGGTACTGCTACCCGCGCTTTCCGCTGGCGGTCGTACTGGCGTTCGTTACCGGCGGACTGGTCGTCTGGCAACACCGCGCCAACATCGGGCGACTGCTCCACGGCAATGAAAACAAGTTCTCCTTCCGCCGGAAGCGTACGGACAAACCTTCCGGGCCATCGGACCGGGGGGACGCGTCATGAAAGCGGTCGTTGTCGGGAGCGGCGGCTGGGGTACCGCGCTGGCACAGGTCCTGTGTGACAACGGCCACGAGACGTTTTTATGGTCCCGTACCCCGGCCAAGGCCGCAAAAATGGAACAAAGCCGGGAAAACCCTCTGCTTCCCGGCGTGAAACTCCCGGACGCGTTGCGCGTGACGGCTTCTTTGGAGTGTCTGGACGGCGCGGAACTGGTCGTATGTGCCGCGCCATCGTTCGCGGTCCGGGAGACCGGACGCGCCATCGCGCCGTATCTCAGGCCGTCCACAATTCTGGTCTCCGTGTCGAAGGGGATAGAGGCCGGGACGTGCAAGCGGATGAGCGAAATTCTGTGGGAGTCGACCGGGGGCGTATGCGGAATCGCGGCGCTGTCGGGTCCAACGCACGCCGAAGAAGTCGGACTGCGTCTGCCCGCGGGGTGCGTGGCGGCGTCCCTGTCGGGCGGCATCGCGCGGGCCGTACAGGACGCGTTTATGAACGCCTATTTCCGCGTGTACACCAGTTACGATATCGTGGGCGTGGAACTCTCCGCGGCCATGAAAAACGTGGTGGCCCTGACGTGCGGGATGTGTGACGGGCTGGGCTATCAGGACAACACGAAGGCCCTGCTCATGACCCGCGCCATGGCCGAACTTACGCGTCTGGGCGAACAATTAGGCGGAAGCCGCCGCACGTTCAGCGGACTGGCCGGTATGGGCGACCTGATTGTGACGTGCATTTCCATGCACTCCCGCAACCGCCGCGCCGGTATCCTGATCGGACAGGGAATGCCCGTCCAAGAGGCGTTGGAATCCATTGGCGCGGTCGTGGAGGGGTATTACGCCGCCGAAAGCGTACACCAGCTCGCGGAACGGGAAGAAATTGATATGCCGATTTGCCATTGCGCGTGGGAGGTACTCTATCAGGGCCGCGACATCCACACCGTGACCGGCGAACTGATGGGCCGCGCCCGGAAAGACGAGCTTTTAGGCAGTACGTGGCTTTAGACATCACAGCCCCGCGCGGGAATCTTTCCGCGCGGGGCGTAGTTCAGTCATTGTCTATTTCGTAACTGACGACTTTGCCGCCGGAAGCGTCAATGTCATAATGATATTCCGTGCGACCAACGCGGAATTCCACCTCATAGATCATCTGTCCGTCCTCGCGTTCCAGCTTGGCCCGCAAGCCCGTTACCTGACTTTCACTCTGTCCCGCGTGCGCCAGCGCAATGGCCTTGGCCCGTTCCGCTCCAATCTGCGCGCCGGAAGCGGCCGCGTTTTGACTTTCCGCGGCGGAGCGATATTCGGCCTCCCGGTCAAAGGAGAGGATTTCCCCGCTGGAAGCGTCAATTTCATAGTCGTATTCCTTCTGCGCGCTGTAAAACTCCACTTCGTACACGGTTTTCCCGTTTTCGTTGTCCAGACGCACGGAAACGAACGTGACCGCGCTTTCCGACAGTCCCGCGTGCGCCAGCGCGATACGCTTCGCCTCGGCTTCCGTAATTGCGGCGGCGGCCGCGGGCGTGGTCAGCACAACGGTGGCGTGCGCGCCGTCCCAACTGACGCGCAGACCCAGCGCTTCCGCCAACGCGCGTACCGGCAGATAGTTGGTACCGTCAAACATAAACGGCTCCACCTTCTCCCCGGCCGCGTTCCGTAAATCCAGCGTTTTTCCGTCAAGGGAAACCTGAATGTTTCGGTATTCCAATTCCCGCGTCACTTTTCCGACTTTCGCGGATACGCTCCCAATGAGGCCGAAAATCAGAAGCGTGGTAAAAACCCCCGCCGCGTAACTTTTCAGCGCTTTCATTTAGTGTTCCTCCTCTACGAACATCTGCGAACGCGTCCAATACAGGACCGTTCTTCTTGTGTATGGTCGGCCTTTCTGTTTTCCGCGCGCGGAAAAAGCCGGGTAACTTGCCATATTGACGCCGTACTCAGCGGACATCATATCCCATCAGGAAAAAGCCAAGGTAACCGGGAACAAAGGCCGGTCCTGTCAGCCTCATTGAATTTGCGGCGTTTTGCTCATGAAATGCTGTCCGCACATTTTCAGGACGAACGGAAACAGCGCGATATAATAAGCGGTATAGAGGATGGAAAAGTAGAGCTTTCCCCAGTGGGAGCCGAAACGCTGAATCATGAACGGGCTGAAATAGTTCTGCAACAGTACCATCGGAATCAGCCCCAAAAGACAAATCACAACGCTTTTCCAGCCGTTGGGCAACGGACGAAACTGAACCCATTTCTTTTCAATGAAACGGGCCATGATGAAGCCAATCATCTTGCCCAAATCTCCGTAACCGTCATTCATCATCTTCTGAGGGTCCACAATCAGTTCTCCCGCGGCGTTCAAATCCATGGGATAGGGCTTGAGCGTGATATACGCAAGGCCCGCCCAGCAGAAAAGAAAGCCTCCCAGTAAAAGCAGGTCCTCTTTTTCCGGATGTTCCGCCAGATACCCGAAGAGCCGGGCCGTCAAAATCAGGCTGAGCGCGGACAGAAGCAGAGCGACCAGCACATCTTGCGGGGTGTGTACGCCCAGATAGTTTCTGGAAAACGCGGTCAGCGGAATGTAGAGGAGCAGTACGATCGAAATCCAGCGGGTACGGCGATCTCTGCATGTGTTGACGGCTGTGCCGCCAGACAGCGATGCGGCGGTCGTTGTATGTCCGCTGGGGAAGGAGTACCCCGTCGCGGTGGTGATGGAATCGCCCGCGGGCAGAATGCGGCTGTCACGAATCCACGGACGATACACGCAGGCGGTCAGTTTAATGAGCGGCTTTACGACCATACAGAAATAGTAGGACACCAGCGTGTAAAGTCCGCCCTTCTTATCCCGGTTCCAGTAGTAAAATACGGGAATCAGAATCAGGTAAGTTATGGCGAACATAGACACCCATTCCATGAACGGGGTCAGCGAATCTTGAATACTGTTGCGAAATTCTTGCAGAACGAGCAAATATTGAATGTCCATAGTCTCCGTCTTTCTCCGGGAAGCTGTATTTGTCCAAGTCAAACAGCCTCCCGGTTCGCTTACAGGCTTCCGCCCATGTTTTCCAGCGTGTCAATGACCGCAACGCAGTCGGGCCGCACTTTTTGCATGACCTGTTTCATGATGTATTCCGGAATCGCCACACAGCCTCCGGTATACGGCTTTTGGGGTCCAAGACAATGCAGGAAAATGGCCGAACCTCTCCCGATGGTCCCCTCTTCGTTAAAGCTGATATTGAGGCAGTATTGGTACTGGTATTCGTAGTCTACAATATGCTCGCTGTCTTCCTTGTTCAGGTCCGGAAGGTCCTTCAGACTGACCATCTCGTTATAGCGCATTCCCTCCCTCTGGTCGCCGGACCAGTACAGGTCATCCGTGGCTTGCGTGTAGGGAATCGCGCAGCCGGGATCGGCCGCGATGCCAAAGGCCTTGTTGAAACGGTAGACGCCAACCGGCGTTTGACCGCAGCCTTCCGCGTGATCCGCGTCAAGGCAAAGGCCGTTTCTCCCCACATAACCGGGCGTGGAGAGGATTTGCTTCCACTGTCCGTTGCCGTCCCGTTCGTGCATGGATACCGAGGCCGTAGTCTTGTCCATCCCCATCCCCGCCACGACAAACAGCTGCGCGGTATCCGGGTTCCGCGCGGCGGGAAGGGCCGCCACCCAGTCCGGGGAAGGTTCCTCCCGCTGAATGGCCGCGTACAGGTCGCCAGTCAAGGCCCCGCCGTTTTCGGCTTGTGAGGGCGTCCCTCCGCAGCCGGAGAGCGTAACGGCGAGAACCGCCGCCGCAAGGACAACCGGCGCAAGGACTTTCAATGCTTTGTTCATCCTAAATCATCACTCCTTCGCTATTTATAAATGGGCGGACTGTCGGATGACACAAAACCGCCTTGTCGCGGACGGGCTTTTCTTTGTGTAACTTTCCAATTTGCTGTCCGGGCCGTAACCCGCGCCGCCCGTCCGATGAAAGTCATTATAAAACAGTCTCTTTTGCCTGTAAAGGCCCAAAATCATTTTTTTCAGGGCGTACGCGCCGGACGCCGCCTCCCATCGCGACAAAATCATGAAAATTTACGCGCCACGCCTTGCCTGTCCGCGGAATCCGTATTATAATCATAGGCACAGACACGCGGATAAGCGCCGCGTACGGAAAGGGGACTTGTCATGATGATCAAACGTTCCGCCGGCATTCTGTTGCCGATCTTCTCCCTGCCTTCGCCCTACGGAATCGGCTCCATCGGGAAGGAGGCCCGCGCCTTCGCCGACTTCCTCAAGGAAGCCGGTCAAAGCTGGTGGCAGATTCTGCCCCTTGGCCCGACCGGCGGCGGCAACTCGCCGTATACCTCGCTGTCCACCTTCGCCGGAAATCCGTACTTTATCGACCTCGACTCCCTCGCGGAAGAGGGCCTGCTGACGCCCGCCGAACTGGACGCCGCGAAAGTACCCGACAGTGATAAAGTTGACTACGCGGAACTTTTCAAAACGCGTCCGGCGTTACTGCGGAAGGCCTTTTCCCGTATCACGCCGGAGACCGCGCGCGCCGCGCGGGAGTTCCGCGACCAATACCCGTGGGTCCGTGACTACACCCTCTATCAGGCCCTGAAAGAACGCTTTGATGGAAAGGCGTGGTTCGACTGGCCGGAAAAGGCGCTCCGTCAGCATGAACATCAGGCCATTGAGAAGTGGCACCGCGATCTTGAGCCGGAAATCGCCTACTACACGTGGGAGCAATACTGTTTCTTCCGGCAGTGGGAGGCGTTCAAGGCGTACGTCAACAAACTGGAAATCAAGCTCATTGGCGACCTGCCGATTTACGTATCCCTCGATTCCTCGGACGTATGGGCGGAGCGGACGCAGTTCCAGTTAGACCCCGAAGGGCACCCCACGCACGTGGCGGGCGTGCCGCCTGACTACTTCTCCAAGGACGGCCAGCTCTGGGGAAATCCGCTCTATGACTGGAAAACCATGAAAGAGGACGGTTTCGGCTGGTGGATCCGCCGCATTGAGGGCGCGTCCCGCCTCTTTGACGCCGTCCGGATTGACCACTTCCGGGGACTGGAAAGCTACTGGGCGGTGCCGGCCGGATCCAAGACGGCCAAGACCGGAAAATGGCTCAAGGGGCCGGGTATGGACTTGTTGCGCGTATTGATCAACTGGTTCCCGAACCTGACCTACATCGCGGAGGATTTGGGCATCCTGACGGACGCCGTGCATGAACTGCGCGACGCTTCCGGCCTGCCCGGTATGAAAGTGTTGCAGTTCGCCTTCTCTGACCCCACGAACAACTATCTGCCCCATAACTACACCGATCCGAATTGTATCTGCTACACCGGCACCCATGACAATGATACCCTCATGGGCTGGTGTTCGTCCGTGAAGAGAGCGGAAAAGGCGTACGCGGAAAGCTATCTGGGCGTCAAGGGCGCGGAGTCCATGCGGAAGGCCATGCTCCGGGCCGGACAGGGAAGCGTGGCGGTCCTGTTCGTGGCGCAAATGCAGGACTACCTTGCATTGGGCACGGAGGCGCGGACGAACGTCCCGGGCGTGGCGGACGGAAACTGGCGCTGGCGTATGCTCCCGGACGCCGCGACAAAGAAAACGGCCGAGGACATCCGCGCCTTAACCGAGACGTACGGACGCTGCGCGCCGCGCAAACCGGAAAAGAAGGCGAAAGCAACCAAAGCGGTCAAAGAGGCTAAGGCGTAAAGCCATGGACCGCGTACTGTTACACTGTTGCTGTGCGCCGTGTTCGCTGAGCTGTATTGACCCCTTGCGCGCCGAAGGACTGGAGCCAACGGCGTTCTGGTACAACCCGAACATTCACCCGTGGAAGGAGTACGAAGCGCGCCGGGACTGTCTGGCGGGGTACGCGCCGACCATCGGAATGGCGCTCATGGTCAAGGACGAGTACGGCTTACGCGACTTTGCGCGCGCCGTGGCGGACGACATCGAACGCCGTTGCCGGTACTGTTACGAACACCGTATGGAGGAAACCGCGCGGTTTGCCGCCGAACACGGCTTTTCCGCGTTCACGTCCACACTGTTGGCCAGCACGTATCAGGATCACGAGGGCATTGCCAACGCCGGGAGGCGGTACGCCGCGCAATACGGCGTGGAGTTTCTGTACCGCGATTTCCGGGAGAACTTCCGGGAGGGCAACCGCCGCGCGCGGGAACTGGGGTTCTATATGCAGAAATATTGCGGGTGCGTATTCTCCGAGGAGGACCGCTACCGGAAAGCCATTGCCCGCGACCGCGCCAAGTATGACGCGCTTCTTTCAGCGCAGGGCGCAGTGATAGGCAACGAGTAAATCGACCACGGCCCCGTAGGAACGCATACCGCGCCCGTCCCCGTAGCCCTTGAGGATACGGTCATAGGCCGCGGTGGAGGCCTTCCGTACAACGCCGTTCCGGAACTGGTCCCAGTACGCGTTGTTCCGCGCCAAGTCCGTGCGGACCGTGGCCGGGAGCGTGTCACGGATCCGCGCGTATGTATCGGGGTCCGCGGAGTAGAGCGCGTTTCCAAGGTAAATCCAGCCCATCAGCCAGCCGGAGTACGCGTACACAGGCTCGCCGCTGGTGACGCAGGCCAGCACCGCCAGAAAATTGCACTCCTGTTCCGAGGCGAACCCGCGCTGATGCGCCATTTCGTGCGCGGCCGTGGACGCCAGCAGACACGCCGGACTGTCCACGTTGACATTCGCCTCCCCGGTGCAGGCGCAGTAAAAGCCCGTGAAGTCCATGCGGCTCATCAGACGGGAATACGCCATCGGCTTTACGCCCGTGTCGTCAAACGCCAGACAGGGGTAGGCGCGTTCGAGATTGTCATAAATACGCGGGGCCTTTGCCAGAATCTCCGTCCGGGAGAGCGCAAAGGCCCCGTATTCGTCACGCGGCACGGCGTCCGCGGCGCGGGAGAGGCCCGCCGCGAACGCTTCGGCCGTGGCGCGGAGTTGTTCCGCTGAAACCGGCACGGCGTACAGTCCGGATTTGTCCTGAAAGCCGTCCGACCAGTAATAAACGCCCCACATCCAGCAAAACAGGGCCGTCAGGCACAGTCCCGCGCACACGCCGCCGAACAGCGTCACGGCAAACCGTCCGCGTACGGCCCCGCGCACGGCGCGGACAGCCGCGCACAGGACCAGAGCCGTAATCGCCGCTTCCATGACCGAGAACGGGACGCGCGCGCACATACGCCCCAACGCGGCCTGTAACGGACCGGCCACGCGCCCCGTCCACGCGTTCATAAGGGCGCGGTTTCCCCGGCACGTTGCGAACGCCGCGATCGCGCATACGTCCAGCGACAGCCACAGCGGCAACAGCCAGCGAAAAGGCGCGGTTTTCCGTTCGCGTGACATGGTGCGCATGACGTTTCCCTCCCGAGTCAGTCCGCGGCGGCCAGCAGTTCGCGGGTGTAGGGGTGGCGCGGACGCGCGAACACTTCCGCGACCGTCCCCTCTTCCACGAGCCGCCCCTGTTTCATCACCAGTACCCGGTCACAGAGCTGGTAGACAACGTTCAAATCGTGCGAGATAAACAGGAAACTCAAGTCGAATTCGTCCCGCAATGTCTTTAAAAGCGTCAGAATTTGCGCCTGTATCGTGACGTCCAGCGCGGAGACCGGCTCATCGGCGATCAGGAACTTCGGCCGCCGCAACAGGGCCGCCGCGATACAGACCCGCTGCCGCTGTCCGCCGGAGAGTTCCGCCGGTCTGGCCGTCAGACACTCATCGGGCAGTCCGACCCGCGCGAGCATTTCCCGGACCAGCCGCCGCCGTTCGGGCACGTCCCGCACGCCGTCCAGCCGTAGCGGCTCCTCTAATATCCACGCGACCGGGTAGGCCGGATTCAGGGAACTGTACGGGTCCTGAAAAATCATCTGCGGGTACTCCGTCCGGCGCGTGACTTCTCCGCGCGCCGGTTTCAACATGCCCAGTATCACCCGCGCAAGCGTGGACTTGCCCGTGCCCGATTCCCCGACCAGCCCGACAATTTCATTCCGCCCCACGTCAAAGGACACATCGTGCAGTACCTCGTGAAACGCACGCTTCCCGAACAGTCCGCCCTCCCGGTATCCGGCCGTGACGTTCCGAAGGGAAAGGACCGGTTCTTTGGCCGTCATGCGCTCTCCCTTCTTCCGGGACGTTTCGGGATGGCGTCAATCAGGCGGCGGGTGTAGGGGTGGCGCGGGTAATGGAATATGCGTTCCGTGTCGCCCTCCTCCACAATCACGCCCTGACTCATGACCGCCGCGCGCGTACACAGTTTCCGTACCACGCCCAAGTTGTGGGAGATGAACAGCATGGAAATTCCGTTTTCACGGTTCAGCTTTTTCAGGAGCGCAAGAATCTGCGCCTGTACGGTGACGTCCAGCGCGGTTGTCGGCTCGTCCAAGAGCAGTAAGGCCGGACGGCTGACCATCGCCGCCGCGATACAGGCCCGTTGCCGCATTCCGCCGGAGAGTTCGTGCGGCCAGCTCGCGTACACGCGTTCGGGGTCCGGCAGTTCCGCCGCCGCCAACGCCTCCAAGGCCGCGCGGCGGCGTTCCGCTTTGGACAGGTCCGTGTGCAGTAACAGCGTCTCCTCCACCTGCGCGCCGACTTTCATCAGCGGGTCCATACAGCTTAACGGGTCCTGAAAGACCACACCAACGGAACGCCCCTGTATTCGGCGCAACGTCCGCCGGTCCGCGTGGAGCAGTTCCACGCCGTCAAGATGAATCGTCCCGGCGTAATCGCAACGCTTCCGGGGGAGCAGTCCGGCCACGCTCATGGCGGTGACGGTCTTGCCGGAGCCGGATTCCCCGACCAGTCCGACAATTTCCCCCCGTCCAATGGAGAGAGAAACGCCCGCCACGGCGTCCCGGTCCCGGTTGCGGAAGCGGACCCGTAAACCGGTAATGGTCAACAGCGGTTCCGAAGCGGGAACCGTTAAATTTTTAGGATTCATAAAGCCGGGCCTCCTTCCCGGAAACGAAGCCCCTCCCCGATCAGCCCCACGCCGAACAGAAAGGAAATCATCACGCCGCCCGTACTGAGCGCGTACCACGGCGCGCGCCCGAATACGCTTTGCGCCTCCGAGAGCATATAGCCCAAAGAGGCGTCCGGCGGCGTGACGCCGATTCCAAGATAGCTCATGGACGCCTCCGCCAAAACGGCGTTGTTAAAGCCAATCGTCAGCGCGCTGAGCAGTACGGGCATCGTATTCGGCAGGATGTGCACGAGCATGACGCGCGCGTGAGAGGCCCCCATCAGGCGTACGCTCTTTACGTAATTGGCCTCCCGGGCCTCCGCGTACGCGGCCCGCGTGACCCGCGCGAAACTGGGGATAAACACCAGTCCCAGCGATAACACAAGATTGACCGGTTTCCCCGGTCCCAGCAGACTGATGACCACCAAGGCCAGTAAGATACTCGGAAACGCCGTGAGCGCGTCCCCAACGCGGATGAGGGCCTCATCGGCCAGTCCGCCGAAGTAGCCCGTCACGGCTCCCAGCAGAATCCCGCCCCCCGCGCCGATTGCGATCGTGCAAAGGGCGATCAGGAAGGACGTCCCGGCCCCTTCCATGACACGGGAAAAGATATCGCGTCCGAAGTTATCGGTGCCGAAGAGGTGGGCGGGGGAAGGCGGAAGGAACTTTTCCGCGCCCATAGCGGCGCCATCGTACGGCGTCCAGAACACGCCCAACAGCGCGAACGCCGCAAGAACGCCGGTCAGAAGCAGTCCGGCGAAAAGGTAATAGTTACGTCTCATGGTTCACTCATCCCGTAAGGCAAGGCGCGGGTCGATACGGACGTTGATCAGGTCGGCGGCCGTGTTCGCGGCCACGACCCAGAAGGCCAGTATAACCACAATCGCCTGTACAACCGGGTAATCCCGGTTGGAAATGGACACCACCAGCATACGGCCCAGTCCGGGGACGCCAAAGACCTGTTCCACGACAATGACGCCCGCCACGATTTCGGCCATCATCTGCGCGAGAAAGGCGACCGTTGGCGTCAGGGCGTTTTTGAGGACGTGCCGCCGGAGCACGGAATTGCGGTCACTGCCGCGTGAAATCGCGGTCCGGACGTAGTCCCGGTTCAGCTCGCGCAGGAGCGTTCCGCGGAGCATGCGCACGGTCATGGCGGCGCGCGGAACGGCAATCGCAACGGCGGGGAAGAGCAGGAAGCGTACCGCCTCGCCGGGGCGCGACAGTCCCGGGAAGGCCCCCGGCGTGAACCAGCGGAGCGTAACGCCGAAGATCCACGACAGGAGCAGGCCCACAAAAAACGGCGGGACCGACATCAGGAACTGATTAAAGAGCGTATGCGCCACGTCCAGCGGGCCGTCCGCGGCGCGGACGACCAGTAAGGACAGCGGCACCGCGCACAGGACAATCAGCGCGAAACTCATGCCGCTTAACAGAAGCGACGCCAGCGCTTTGTCGCGCAGAAGTTCGCCGACATTCTGCCGGTACGTCAGGGACTGTCCCAAGTCGCCGCTGACAAAACCGGAAAGCCATTCGCCGTAACGGAACAGAAAGGGACGGTTCAACCCGAGTTCTTCCCGGAGCGCGGCCGCGCGTTCGGCCGTGGCCTGTGTGCCCAGACGCGCTTCCGCGGCGCTCCCGGATATCCCGGAGAAGGCCGCGAAGGCGCACAGCGACACCAGAAACATCGTCAGCAGAAGGGCCGAAACGCGCCTGAATGCGTACTTCATTTCAGCTTTCCCACCGGAGGCCGTAGAGGTCAAGTACGTAAATCGGGTAGAATCGCACGCCGGTAAGGTTGTTCCGTACGGCCAGCAGGTCGGCCATGTCCTGAATGTAGACGTTCGCGGCGTTTTCGGTTAAGTTACGCTCCATAGCGCGGTAAAGCGCGGTCTGCTCGTCATCGTCCGTACAGGACTGGGCTTCCGTAAAGAGGCGGTCGTAGTCCTCGTGATTGTAGTTGATGAAATTGTTGCCCGCGGAGGAAGTGAAGCGTTCCAAGAGGGCGCGGGCGGTCATGGTGGAGGCGTCCACGCCGATTACGGTCGATTCAAAATTCCGGCCAATGTAGGCGTCATTGAGCCACGTTTCCCACTCCACGGGCAGAATTTCCGCGTTGACGCCGATTTCCTTTAACTGTTCGACAAGCACCTGCGCCGTGTCAAGGTGGGGCTGGTAGTTGGACGGTACGGTAATGGTCATGGAGAATCCGTCCGGGTATCCGGCCTCGGCGAGCAGTTCTTTGGCCCTTTGGATGTCGTGGGGGTAATAGTCGATCAAGGTCTCGTCAAAGTATTTGCCGAACGCGGGGTACATGCTGGACCCGATCGGGAAGCCGAAGCCGTCAAAGGCAAGGTCAATCACGGCCTGTTTGTCGACCGCGTAACAAAGGGCCTGACGGACGCGCAGATCGTTGAACGGCTCCACGGCGTTGTTGAGGTAGAGCGCCTGTACCAGATTCATCGCGCCCTGTTCGATGCGGAAGTCGTCCGTAAGCTGTTGGGCCTGTGTGATGGTGAGGTGCGCGAAGAGGTCCACGGCCCCGCTCTGAAGGCTCATCAAAATGCCGTCGGCGTTTTCAATGACGCGGCAAGTCACGGTTTTGATCGCCGCCGGACCGCCCCAGTAGTCATCGAAGCGTTCGAGCACGACCGACTCCTGCGCCGTACGGGACACGAAGCGGAACGGACCGGTTCCCACGGGCATGGTCTCCTGTTCCTCGTAACCGGCCGGAATCACGGCGGCGGTCAGGTAGGAGAGGAACTCGTTGGACGGCTCTTTCAGGCGAAGTATGAGCGTCATTTCATCGGGCGTTTCCATGGAAGCGATATTGGAGAAGGCGTCCACGGTGACGATATCCGCGGGGGTGTCGGCGGTAGCGGAGAGGCGTTCGAGGGAGTAGACCGCGTCCGCGGACGTGACAATGGACCCGTTATGAAATTTCACGTCCGGGCGGAGGTTGAACGTGTACGTCAGGCGGTCATCGGAAACGGTCCAGTTTTCGGCGAGCGCGGGGAGCAAGTCGCCGCTCGGGGAGGGCTTCACGAGGCCCTCAAAGACGTTGAACATGATCTCTTTTGTTCCTGCCGCCACCATCTTGTGGGGGTCAAGACTGTCGAGGTCCTGCGCGATTCCGACCGAAAGCTCCGGACCGGCCGCGGGAGGTTCGCCGCTTCCGCAACCGCTCAGAAGGGCGCAGAACATGGCGGCGCTCAGGACGAGCGCCAGAAACGTTTTTTTCATGTCATGACTCCTTTCCATCACTGCCGCGTAGGGTCAGTGTGCCGTATGACATATTCCGGAACCGCACGGTTCCACAGGGCCGTATTGTACACGATCCGCGGCGTAATTGCAAGGGCCTTGACGCAAAAAGGCACGGCCCCCGGCGAACCGGGAGCCGTGTTAAGTTCTCTGACGCAGTTTCCGGGGCAACCGGACTTTCGTCACAGGAAACCGTTGTCGGAGTATCCGGAGGGCGGACTTCCGTCATACGGGCGGGGGAACTTTGGAATCAGGTCACATCGATATAAATCGTGGAGCCGGGCCGCGCGTTGTTCGGCGTGACGAGGGTCCAAGTGGTGCTGCCAACGGCCGGGGCCGTCACAGTCGCCGTCTGGGGCAGTCCGTCCACGTCCGTGTAGCGCGCTCTCACGGTGACGGTGTTGGCGTTGGAGCCGTCCAGCGCCGTGCCGCTGACCTGTACCACAAAGCGGACCTCGCTACCGCGTACCACTGCCAGAGAGGTCGCGCTGTCGGGCAACGCGATCGAAGCGTTGGCGGCGGTAATCGTGCCGGCGGTCACATAGTTGGTCACGGAAGCGTCAGAGGAGACGGTCACGTGATAGTTCGTGCCGGCGATCGTGAAGGTGTAGACATTGCCAGTCTTGGAAGAGTTGGTAATGTTGTTGACGGTGGCGTTGGAGCCGAGGCTTCTCAGGCCATTCAGGAGGGCGTTTTCAACGGTAATCTGAGTGGGGGCGCTGCCATAGTAGTGGTAGACCCAGTTCAGACCATCGGCGTCATAGGTCATATAGCCGTCCGTGTACTCGACCGGGCCAGTGGTGGGGCCGTCATCGTCATCCACCTGCTGGATGAACAGGTTGGTGATTTCGCCTTCGTCCACGGTGTAGTAGATCCAGTCGTTGCTGTCGGTAACGATATCTTCCATATCAATGGCTTCAATGTTGCCGTCGCCATCGGAGAAGTAAACCTTGACGCTGTCGGACACGTCCATGGTGATTTCCTGACGGCCCTGATAGGTGTTGAGCTTGAGTTCAAGCAACGTTCCGGAGACACGCTTGATACCACGCGCGCGGACCGCTTCCACATCGCCGGTGGTGAAACTGCCGCTGGTCATGATATCATCGCCGTTATACTCGGTGGTGTTCAGAATCACGCACTTGTCCTTACCATCGTTACCGGCTTCCACCGTGCTGGGATAGGCCGTGGTAGCGCTCATGTCAAAGGTGAACTTGTTGTTGTTGTCATCTCTGGAGGCGACCAGAATGGTGGTAATGTTGTTCTTTACAACGGCGTTGTACTCATAGTGCGCTCTGGTATCGTCTTCGCGGACTTCCTTGGAAACGGAGGGAGCCGCAATGAAGGTGATATCCTTGCTGGTGTTGCTGGAATGGCAACGTACGCAGTAGATAACCTTTGCCACGCCATCTTTCGCGTACGCGAACGCAACGGGGGTTACCGCGGTAGCCGGGGTGCCGGTGGTGTTGCCGGTGATATCGGGGGCGTTGCGGACGCCGGTGTAGGTCTTGTACGTGCCGTTATCGTTGACCACGAAACGGGTGTTGGAATCGGCGGTCACGCCAGTGAAGCCGTAGATTCTGTTGTTCTTGACCATCTCGTCCACCGTCACGCCGTTAAGGGTGCTGTTGGAGGAGGCGGGGGCAACGTAGTTCACCGTGTTGGCGGAGTAGAGACGGTACGTGTTGTCGCTGGTGATGGAGAAGCGGATAATCTTACCGGCTTTGTAGTTGGCGCCGATAGAGTCTGTGGAGTCATTGCGGTAAGCCTTGGACTCGTTCAGGGTGACGGTACGCTGTACGCCGCTGGGCAGACGCAGAACCGCGCGCGGATAACTGACCGCGAGGGTGTCCGGGGCGTCCGTGACAACGCCGTTGGCCATAATGCTGGAAAGCGTACGGGTGGCGGCGGTGTTTTCAATCCAAATCCGCTCAATGAGGGCGTACTGGTCAACGCTGAAGTCGGATTCCTCAATCCACATTACCTGACCCTCGTCATTGAGGTATACAATATACTCGCTCTTGTTGGCGAGGCTGTCCTGACCGTTGTTCAGGCTAAAGACAACGTTCTTCGCGTACGGATAGGTGTCACTGCCGAGAACAACGCTCTTGTCGGCGTAACGGCGGGTCAAACTGCCTTCCACTCTCTCAAGCAGGCCCATGTCTTTAATTTCGCGGTCCGCTTCGGAGTAGGTGTACCACACGACATCGTCTTCTTCAAAGTCGGTGCTCTCGAACTCTCTGCGCTCAGACAGCGCGTTGATTCCGAGCGGGGCGTCAATGACGGGGCCGCCGGCGTTTTCGTCATACTGACCAACGTCAATGACTACGCACTCGTCCTTCTTGGTGGTGGCGGCCTTGTGGCCCGTGACCTTGCCGGCCCAGACGTTGATGACGCAGACCGTTACCGTGTTGTTGGCGTCATTGTGGTAGGCTTCCACGATGGTGCCGTCGCCGATTTTGCCGGCGGTAATGGCGCTCAGGGAGTCGATATCATCGCCGTTGCCGCGGGAAATGTTGATGGTACCGGCGTTCCGGCCGTTCAGGAAGAAAGCGGCGGCGGGGTCCGCGCTGCCCATGTTCAGGTCGGTGTAGATGGTGTTGGCGGAGACATTGTGGTTGTAGACCACGTCAGGCTCTTCCGGATAGGTATCAATGTCAACGCCCTTCCAAGACCAGCGGATGGAGGGACGGCCGAACGCGTCAGCGGTATAAGTGTCCCACGCCTTGGGGAAGCGCTCGAGTTTGTCGAAGTAACGTTCCGCGAACTGCACGATGGGGCGGTTGTTGGCGCCGTCACTGGTTTCGTTGTTGATGTTGTTGGCGCTGGTGCTGGACGTGTTCCACGTCTGCGGGACAGCCTCGCCGCCGCCCACGTTGACCTTTACGCCGTTGACTTCAATGCTGTTGGAGCTGGCGTATTCCACCATATCGCCCTGAAGGGTATTGAAGGCGTAGGTAGCGGCGTCTTCACGGGTAACTTGTCCGTCCAGACGTTCGCCCGGCTCGTTCTCGTTAATGCCTTTGTTCAGGCCCTTGCCGAGCGCCAGCTTGGCAACGTTGACTTTCCAGTTGGGTCCGGTGAAGCTCTCCTTGACGGAGTCGTAACCCAGCGCGCCGAGCAGCATTTTGAGGTAGGCGTAGCCGCTCAGGGGGTCACCGGGACGGAACGTGCCATCGCTGTAACCGGAGATAATGCCCTTCTGGGAGCAGTAGGAAATGTAACCGGAGAACTGGTTGCCCGCGAGCACATCCGGGAAGGGATTGGCGTTAGTGGGCAGGGCTTTCGCAGTCGTGGGGCCAAGGACCATGTTGCAGATGATCTTGGCGGCGGCCTGACGGGTCAGACCGGCGGCCGGACGGAAGGAACCGTCGTCATAGCCGTCCATGACTTCGATGGTCTGGATAACGTCCGCGGCCTGTTGGGCGTACTTGCTGGACAACTGGTCGGCGTCCGTGAACTCGGCGCTGGCTTCGGGCGCGATGAACGTATACAGGGAAAGCGTCATCACAAGAGCCAACGCCATGGAAATGAACTTCTTCATTGCAATTCCTCCTTGCTACAGATTTGCCTCCGCCGGACGGGTCCGGCCGTGTCACGCGCCGCGTTCCCGGGGAGGACGGGCGCGCCCGACGGCTCTGAGACGTTGTGAGCGGCCCCGGACGGGTCCGGCTTGGGCATTGAGAAGTTCGTTTGTGAAGACACGAAAGACTTCTTTCTGCCCCGGTCATCCGGAGGCATCTTCCCCTGTCCCTTTGGCGTTGGCGCCGGGGAGGAAAGAGGCCTTCTGTGCTTCACGGTTGGCATAATAACAGATTCCAAAGGGAAATGCAAGGCCTTTTTTCCACTTGTAATGAAAGTGTAACATTGTCCGGAAATACCGTAATATTGGCGTAATAAGGCGGATTCCGGCCTTTTCCATGCGTAAAAATCGCGTAACAGAGTGACAGAAGCGTAACAGACGGTAACGGAACGGCGCAAAAAGAGTCAGCCCGGTTACATTTTTTCCCAGCGCGTCCCGCTCCGCAGGGTCCGGCAGGCCGGAAACGTTCCCGCCTCCCGGCGCGCCGCGCCTTTTCGACAAAATCCGGCGCGCCCATACTCCCCGGCCGGAAAAAACGGGATTGTGCTTGTCCGCGAAACGTGGTATACTCTCCATGTAAATTCAGGCCCCATCCGGGAAGAGAGGTGTTTTATTTGAACTCAGTCGCGGACGTATGGGAGAACGTCCTGACACAAATGCGCGGGGCGCTCTCCGATACCACGATCAACACGTGGTTCGATGAGCTGGACCCCGTGGACATTCAGGGCAACACCCTGATTCTGCATTGCGGCAACAGCTTCAAGCGGGGCTACATCAAGAGCCTGTTTACGGAAAACATTCAGGACGCCATGAAAAATCTGTTCTCCCGCTCTTTCGAGGTTCAGGTGCTGGACGATGAGGAGTACCGCAAATTTCAGGGCAAAGACGCCGATACCTTCGGCGTGCATACCAGTGAACGCTTTACCTTTGACACGTTCGTTGTCGGGCCGTCCAACAAGCTGGCGTGGGCGGCGTCAAAATCCGTGGCCATGTACCCCACCCGTAATTACAACCCCCTTCTCATCTACGGGGAATCGGGGCTGGGGAAAACACATCTCATTTACGCCATTGCCAACGAAATCCACCAGAATTTCCCCCGCTACCACACCATCTACGTCAAGGGCGACGAGCTGGCCAACGAACTGGTGGACGCCATACAGGCCGGACGCACCGCCACCGCCGAAATGAGGGACAAGTACCGCAAGGCGGACGTACTGCTTGTGGACGATGTGCAGTTTATCGCCGGGAAGAAGCAGACGCAGGAGGAGTTTTTCCACACCTTCAACAGCCTTTACGAGTCCGGGCGGCAAATCGTGCTGACCAGCGACCGCCCGCCGCACGAAATCACGCTTCTGGAAGAACGCCTCCGGACGCGCTTCGAGTGGGGGCTGATTGTGGACGTGGAGCCGCCCGACTTTGAAACGCGGGTCGCTATTATCCGCTCCAAGGCGGCCAGTCTGGGAATCACCTTTCCGGACACGGTCTCGTCCTATATCGCGGAAAACGTGACGTCCAACGTCCGGCAGTTGGAGGGGACCGTCAACAAGGTTCTCGCCTACCGGGACTTGCTCAACGACCACACCGACAAGGCCACCGTCCGCCGCGCCATGCAGGACATCCTCAAGCAGACCACCGCCGAGTACGTCCCCACGCCGCAGGCCATCATACAGTACGTCAGCCACTGCTACGACCTCACGCCCGATGTGGTCACGGGGCAGTCCCGCAACCGGAGCGCCGCCACCGCCCGACAGGTGGCCATGTACCTGATCCGCAACATGACGAACCTGTCACAGGACGAAATCGGGCAGTGCTTCAACGGCCGGGACCACTCCACAGTAATTTACTCGCTCCGTCAAACCGAAATCCGGATGCGGCAGGACCCCGCCTTTGCCGACACGGTCCGGGAGATCAAGACCAATCTGCTGTCCGAGTTTGACGCCGAGCGGCAGAACGCCCTCTGAGACCGCCGCCGCGGAACCTGCGCGAAAAGTTGCGAAAACCGCGTTTTCCGGAAAAACGGCGAAAATCGCGTTTTTTCAAAATTCGCAACTTTTCAGGGGCAATTCGGAGGCCCGAAATTTGAGGCTTAGTAAAGAAGTTTTTCTACTTTTCCACAAAAAAAATGTGGAATGTGGAATAAAAACCTGTGGAAAACTTTTTAGTAAAGAAGTTTTCCACACTTTCCACAAGTTTTCCACAAGGCCATGTGGAAAACTTTTGCCGGCGCCAAGCGGGTTTGAGGCACTTTTCCACATTTTCCACATCCCTACTACTACTACTACTAAAAGATCCTTTCTTTTCTTCCGCGGGGCCTTTTTCGCGAAAATCGGCCCCCCCGCCAACCGCCTTTCCGTTTTTTTTGAATCCAAAACTTTTCGGAGGACCTTCCCATGATTCTTTTTGAATGTGAAAAAGTATTGTTGCAAAACGCCATCAATCTGACCGGGCGGGCAGTCTCCCCCAAGAGTTCCATACCGGCCCTTGAGGGACTGCTTCTCCAAGCGGAAACCGGTATCACCCTTTCGGGCTACAACATGAACACGGGCATTCGTTCTTCCGTTCCGGCAAACGTACAAGAGAGGGGACGTGTGGTTTTGTCCGCGCGGCTCTTCGGCGACATCGTGCGGCGAATGCCGGATGACATGATTCGGGTTACCGTCAATGACAATCTGCTCGTCCGCCTGACATGCAGGGACGCCGATTTTGAAATCAGCGGTCTGGACGCCGCCGACTTCCCCGAACTGCCGAACGTGGAAGAGGAATCGTCTCTCACAATCCGTCAGAACCTGTTCCGCGATATGATCGACCAGACCGTGTTCTCCGTCTCCACGAACGAGGCCCGGCCCGTCCACACGGGGGCCTTGTTCGAGACGGACGCCGAAAAGCTGACAATCGTTGCCGTGGACGGCTTCCGGCTCGCCCTGCGCCGGGACGAACTGCTTTCCGCCGCGGGAAACGCCATGTCGTTTATTGTGCCCGGCTCCGCCCTCAACGAAGTGAAGAATATCTGCGCCGACACGGACGAACCCGCCGCCATTACGGTCGGAAAGCGTCATATTTTGTTTGAAATCGGCGAAACGGAGCTGATTTGCCGCCGTCTGGAAGGGGAGTTCCTCAACTACCGCACGGCCATTCCCCGCGACAATCCCACCCGCGTAAACGTGGAATGCCGGGACCTGCTCAACAGTCTGGACCGGGTATCGGTCGTGATTTCCGAAAAGCTCAAGGCGCCGGTACGCTGTCGCTTTGAACGGGACCGCGTGTTTCTCTCGGCGCGGACCGGGAGCGGCGAGGCCCGGGACGTCTGCCCGATTGCCGGGGACGGCGGGAATCTGGAAATCGGCTTCAATAACCGCTACCTGATTGACGCCCTCCGCCACGCCCCCGCCGACACCGTGGAAATACAGCTCAATACCGGCGTATCCCCCGCCATCATCGTCCCCGCGGACGGACAGGACCAGTTTTTGTACATGGTCCTTCCCGTCCGGCTGAAAGCCTGAGCCGGTTTTCCGCAACGTTTCAAACCCTGCGGAAACTTCTCCGCGGAAGTTTTCCACAGCGTTTTAAGAAAACGTGGAAACTTTTCCGCGTCCGCGAACAGACGGAACCGGTTTTTCTTCCCGTCCGGCCGAAAGCCTGAGCCGGTTTTCCGCAACGTTTCAAAACCCTGCGGAAACCTCTCCGCGGAAGTTTTCCACAGCGTTTCAAGAAAACGTGGAAACTTTTCCGCGTCCGCGAACAGACGGAACCGGTTTTTCTTCCCGTCCGGCCGAAAGCCTGAGCCGGTTTTCCGCAACGTTTCAAACCCTGCGGAAATTTCCCCGCCAACGGACACCCGTTTTCCACAATGTTTCAAACACTGTGGAAACGTTTCCGCGGGTTTCCCATACAACGTTGAAACCTTCCCCATGTCCCGAAAGGAGGGCCTATGCCTACAGAAACCGTACGCATTCACACCGATTTCATCACCCTACAGGAACTTTTGAAGCTGACCGGAGCCGTGGACACCGGCGGAGAAGCCAAAATCCGTATCCAAAACGGGGAAGCCGCCGTGAACGGACAGCCCTGCACCCAGCGCGGTAAAAAACTCCGTCCCGGCGATGCCGTCTCTTTCCGGGAACATCGCTATACCATCGGCCATGGACGTTGAAACGCTTACTTTGCGCCATTTCCGCAACTATTCCGGCGTGGAAACCACGTTTCATCCCGCCTGCGACATTCTCGTTGGACCCAACGCGCAAGGCAAAACCAATCTTCTGGAAGCGTTGGTATGTCTGTCCGGCATGAAGCCGCCGCGCGTCCGCGCCGACCGCGACCTGATTCAGTTTGACGCCGAAAACGCGTCCGTCCGCGCGCAAATACGCGCAAGAAACCGGACGTTTTCCGTGGAAATCCGCCTGTTTCGCAACGGACGGCGGCGGATGTCCGTCAACGGCGTGCCCGTGGGGACGTCCGCCGCGCTCCGGGAACTGTTCCACGTGGTCCTGTTCCGCCCGGAAGACCTGCTCCTCATCCGGGACGGACCCGCCGCAAGACGCCGCTTTTTAGATACCGCCCTGTGCCAGCTCCGTCCGCGTTACGCCGCCGCGCTCGCCGGGTATCAAAGCGCGTTCGTCCGGAAAACCCGCATTCTTCGCGATTCCGCCGAATACCCCGGACTTTTGCGTACCCTCCCCGATTTCAACGAACAAATGATACGTCACGGCGCGTTGTTGGTCCGTTACCGCGCCCGGTACGTCCGCCGCCTGCGCGAGTACGCCGCCCGCCACCACGCCGCCTGCGCCGGGGGAAACGAACAGTTGTCCGTATCCTACCGCACGGTCTCCGCCGTCACGGACCCGTACGCCCCCGGGGACGTTGTGGAAACACATCTCCGGGAACATATGGCCGCCCACGAACGCGCCGAACTGGCCGCCAGACAGTGCCTCTCCGGCCCCCACAAGGACGACCTGACGGTTGAGATTGACGGCCGGGACGCCCGCGCGTGGTCCTCACAGGGCCAGACACGTACCGCCGCGCTGGCCCTCAAACTCGCCGAACGCGAAATTCTCCGCAACGCCTCCGGGGAGTATCCCGTGCTCCTGCTGGACGATGTCCTCAGCGAACTGGACCCCGCGCGGCAGTCGTACGTACTCCGGGAAATTGACGGCGGACAACGTTTTCTCACCTGTTGCGAAGAGGACCGCCTGTCGGATATGCCCCCCGGACAGGTGTTCCGGGTCCGCAACGGCTCCCTGACGCCGAACCCCTCGTAAACGGCGTTTAACGCCCTCCGACGCGTTTTTGCCGTCCGGAAGGGTCCCGGTACCGCCCGGGCGTAAAACGCCGTCACAGGCCCTTTAAAACGCCGTACGGACCGTTT
>JAFSRH010000014.1 GCA_017446225.1 Oscillibacter sp. | reverse complement strand
GTATGCCCCGATTTATTCACGGGGAGCTGGAACAGAAGATTTTGATTCTCTATGTCCTTTCCCGTCTTTCGGAGCCGGTGCCGTTCGAGACCATGCTGGACCTGTGCCTGTGTGACGATGGCATCCGCTACTTTGACTTCACGGAGCGGCTACAGGAACTGACCGACACCGGCCACGTCCTCTGCTCCGACACAAGACGCTATTCCGTCACGGAGAAAGGACGCCGGACCGCCGAAATCTGCGCGGCGGAACTGCCTTATACCGTACGAAAACGCTGTAACCGGAACACGGAAGCCTGTAACCGTGTCTTACGCCGACAGGAACAGGTCCGTTCCACGGTGGAGGCGCGTTCCAACGGTACCTTTACGGTCCGGATGGTCCTTGACGATGACATTGGAAACCTGATGGACTTGCAGGTAGTCGCGCCGCAAAGACAGATCGCCGATACGATCTCCAAACGCTTCCAGAAGAATCCGGAACAGATTTACAGCCGCCTCATGGACCTGTTGTTACAGGCGGAACCGGACGCGCCGGAGGAGCCGTAGGCGGATTTTCCCGCAGGACCACGTTTTCCGCGCCCAATGTCGCCCGGACCTCGTCCATCAGGGCCGGGTGCAGTCCCACGCGCGCCGTACGCACTTCGCGCGTGTCGGCCATGCGGATTTTGACCGGGGAGTTGCCCGGAAACATATTGAACAACAGCCGTATATGACGCGCCTTCGGGTGGTCCGCCCCCGGCAGTTTCAGGTACAGCGTACTGTTCCGGAGCGCGTTTTCGGGCGGCTGAGGCGCGGGCGTATTGTCCATGGCCGTCAGGGAGTAGGCGGTATCGCACAGAATCTGAGGCGCCTTCTCGTCCCGTACGGACAGCTTCCCGGTAATCAGCGTGAGTTCGTTTTCCCGCAGATACGCCCCGGACGCTTCCAACGTCCGCTGAAAACACAGCAGTTCTATGGACCCGGTCCCGTCATCCAAGGTGACGTAGGCCATCAGCGTATTGTTTTTCGTGGTCCGCGTCCGGGAACCGGTGACAATGCCCGCCACGCTGACGGGTTGTCCGTCCGCGTAACGTACCGGCCCCGTGTCGCGGGCGAAGTCGCGCAGAATGGAACCGATAGACGGTATCTGTAAGCGCTCCACGGTCTCCCGACAGGCGTCCATGGGGTGGCCGGAGAAGTACAGGCCGGTCGTCTCCCGCTCCATGAACATCCGTTCCATGGGCGGACGTTCCGGAATGTCGGGCAGCGGAATTTCCGCCGAACGGCTGCTCTCCGAACCCAAGGAGAACATATCCAGTTGTCCGGAAACGTTGCGCCGCTGACGCTCCGTCACGTCCTGTAGAACGCGCTCATGGACGGCGAGCATTTGCGCGCGGTTCGCGCCGGTACAGTCAAAGGCTCCGGCGTGAATCAGGTTTTCGACCGCGCGGCGGTTGAGGTCCGCGCCCGTCATACGTTCGCAGAAGTCTTGCAGAGACCGGAACGGTCCGCGCTTGCGCTCCTCCATGACGGAGAGAAGGAAGGCGCGTCCCACGTTCTTAATCGCGGCGAGGCCGAAGCGGATTCCGTCCGCCTCCACCGTGAACACGTCACAGGACCGGTTGATGTCCGGCGGTAGCAGGGCAATGCCGAATTCCTTGCACTCGTTGACGTATTCGGCGATTTTTTCGGAGCTGTCCAGCACGGACGTCAGCAGGGCCGCCATGTACTCCCTTGTGTAATGACATTTCAGATACCCGGTCTGGTACGCCAACACCGCGTAGGCGACCGCGTGCGCCTTGTTAAAGGCGTAATTGGCAAAGTCGTAGATTTCCTGATAAACGGCCTCCGCCACGGGTTCGGGAATGCCGTTGGCGACACAGCCGGAAATGTTCCGTTCGGGGTCGCCGTGAATAAACGCGTCCTTTTCCTTCTGGATTTGGGCGGCTTTTTTTTTGGAAATCGCGCGGCGGACCATGTCGGCCTGTCCGAGCGAATAGCCGCCCAGACGCTGGAAAATCTGAATGACCTGTTCCTGATAGACGATACAACCGTAAGTGACGGACAGAATCGGCTCCAAGGACGGGTGACGGTACGTGACTTGCCGGGGGTCTCTGGCGCAGGCGATAAAGCGCGGGATGGACTCCATCGGGCCGGGACGGTACAGCGCAATGACCGCCGTAATGTCCTCAATGCTTTTCGGCTTCAGGCCGACACAGACGCCCGTCATGCCCGCCGATTCAATCTGAAAGACGCCGGATGTCTTGCCCGCGGAAATCATTTCAAACGTGGCCGGGTCGTTTTCGGGGATATCCTCCAGCCGGAATCCGGGGGTATGCGCCTGTACGCGTTTTACGGCGTCATCCAGAATCGTAAGGTTCCGCAGGCCGAGAAAGTCCATCTTCAACAGGCCCAGTTCTTCCAGCGTGGTCATACCGTACTGGCAAACGACCGTATCCTCGTTTTTGGCCAGCGGCACGTACTCGTACACGGCCCGGCGCGTAATGACCACGCCCGCGGCGTGCGTGGAAGCGTTGCGGGGCATTCCCTCAAGGGACCGCGCCATGTCAATCAGGCGGCGCACCTCCGAACGCTCCCGGTAGAGGTCGGCAAGGGGTTTGGAGAGTTTCAGGGCATCGTCAAGGGTGATATGGGGTCCGGCGGGGACCTGTTTGGCGAGGTAGTCGGCGTCCGCGTACGGTATGCGCATCACGCGGGCCACGTCCCTGAGAACCGCCCGCGCCGCCATGGTGCCAAACGTGACAATCTGCGCGACATGGTCCTCCCCGTACTTCCGGCGCACGTACTCCACGACTTCCCCGCGCCGGGTGTCGCCGAAATCCATGTCAATGTCCGGCATACTGACGCGCTCCGGATTCAGGAAGCGTTCAAAATAGAGTCCGTACTTGACCGGGTCAATGTCGGTGATACGGAGACAGTAGGATACCATGGACCCGGCGGCACTTCCGCGTCCCGGCCCCACGGGAATTCCCACGCTCCGCGCGTAACGGACGAAATCCGAGACGATTAGAAAGTAGTCCGTGAACCCCATGCGGTCGATCATGTTCTGTTCGTACTCCAACTGTGGCCGGTGGCTCCGGTCCTCTCCGTACCGCTCCCGATAGCCCCTGTCACAAAGTTCCTTCAGGTAGGAGAAACTGTCGTACCCCGGCGGCAACTGGTATTCGGGCAGATGGTACTTCCCGAAAGTAAAGTCCAGATGGCACATATCCGCGATTTTGGACGTGTTCTCCAAGGCCCCCTCGTACGCCGAAAACAACGCCGACATTTCCTCCTCCCCGCGCACGTAAAACCGGCGCGGCTCGTAACGCATACGGTTTTCATCGTCCAGCGTCTTTCCGGTCTGGACGCACAGCAGGATGTCGTGACTTTCGGCGTCCTCCGGGCGGAGATAGTGCGCATCGTTGGTACAGACCATCGGAATCCCGGTTTCCTGATGAATGCGGAGAAGGCCCCGGTTGACTTCCCGCTGTTCGGGGATGCCGTGGTCCTGTAGTTCCAGATAGTAACGCTCCGGGCCGAAGAGGTCGCGCATTTCCTCCGCGTACGCTTTGGCGGTCTCGTACTGGCCGTCCCGCAACAAACGGGGCAGTTCCCCCGCCAGACAGGCCGATAGCGCAATCAGTCCGCCGTGATGTTCCCGCAAGAGGTCCATGTCAATCCGGGGGCGGAAGTAAAAGCCCTCCGTCCAAGCCATGGAGACCAGATACGACAAGTTCCGGTAGCCCTCCTCGTTTTCGCACAGCAGGACCAGATGACGGCTTTCCGCGTCAAACTCGCGCACGCGGTCGAAGCGTGTCCGGCCGCGCGGGG
>JAFSRH010000013.1 GCA_017446225.1 Oscillibacter sp. | reverse complement strand
ATTCAGCTCATGCGCCTGCATTCGGGCGTACACAAGCTCCATATACTCCCGGTAGTTGATATCCCCGAGTTTTCGTTGTTTCATCTGCCGCATAGCCTGCCGGTTGACCATCTTATGAAACAGCGTTTCAATTTCCGGTTCCGTCATGATGACAAGATAGTCCGACATCAGGCGGTCAATGGGACTTTCGTTATAGTCGGGGTTGTCCTCTTTGTGGAACAGGAAGAACAATTCCGCCACCACATCATGTTTTGGCTCCAATGTTCCCCAGTCGCCTTTGTAGCTCGCAACTCTGGAAGAAGGCGTGTAACTGACCGGCTCAATACTGCCGGATTTTTTGGAGATGTGCCAAGTCCGGAGCAAGTCCGTCAAGTTCTGCGGCTCCAACTTGAACCGGCGGCAAAAGAGCGACAGCGGCATGGGATATTCAAACAGGCTGAACGCCGCAATTCCGCCGTATAAGCCGAAATCTTCGTCCGGTATTCCGTACTGTTTCCGAAGCGTGCGGCCCCATTCCTCCCAGTCCAGAACGATACCCGATCTCCGCGCCAGTCCGCGCAAATCGAACAACGCCCGGTAAATCAGTTCCACGATGTTGACGTTCGGCCTGTTATAGCGCGTCAGGATATCGTTCAACCGGCCGATCAAGGCCTGACCGCGGGAAAGGTCTCCGCTTTCCACATAAGAAAGCGCGGTTTTGTTGAGGAGTGTCCGCCGAAAAGCGTCCTCTTCCTCTATAATTTCCGCCCGGTAGCCTTCCAGCCGGAACGGCCGCCACGTGTCCCCGGCAGCCCGCAGTTCCGCCACGTTGGCCCCGTTCAACCAATCCGTTCGCAGAATGGGCAGATTTTTCAATCGGGCGCTCCGTTCCGCCATGATGAGATGTACGTTTTCCGTCCACAGGCCGTAGTGCATCCACGCGTTTTGGAGCGTTTGCAAAGCGGTTTCCCCGCCCGCGGGCGAGTTCAGACACAGCAATACCCGCGTTCCTTCCTCCGCCCACTGCCGCAGACTTTCCATCAAGACGCGCGCCTTTCCGCCGTCCAGAATCCCGCGTTCCAGCCGCGGAAGGTTCAGCCATACGGCCACGCCGCCCGATTCCGCCCAACGAATCGCCGTCCGTAACATCAGCGTGGTTTTGCCCATGCCGCCGTTCCCGGCAATCAGGACGGGACCTTGTTCCAGCATTTCCGAGATTTTTTTCTCCGCCTCTTCCCGGGGAATCCCCTTGTTCGCGGCGAGTACCCGCAACATCACGCCGTAACTGTCGTTCACCCGGTAAAAGGCGTGAATATCCTGTTGCACGCAGTTGTCAGCCGCCTTTTTTACCGTCCGGGCGTCCAGAATTTCGGCGGCGTCGCCAAGATTCCAGCGGTCCGCCCGCTGACGGAACGTTTCCGCGGCCTTCGGCGCGTCCGGCGTCCGCGCCGCCCCCGGAGGCGGGATGGAGTACGTAAACTGTCTACCCGGCGTGAGTTTGGACGGGTCCTCCCGGTCCCAAAGTTGCACAGTCCATACGACTTTTCCCGTGTCCGTGTCCCACTCGTGGAGAATCAGCCCGAATTGTGAAAAGTCGTCCCGCTCATCACTGGAACCGCGCGGCGCGCAAATATTCGGAATTTCCGGGTCATTGTCATCTGTGCCCAGTTTTATCCGGCGTTGGTCGTACTCCTTGTCCGTCCGGTGGCGGTCGCCGCACAAATACGCGCTGACGTTCCCGAAGTAGAACGCGCCCCGGAGGCCGGTTCTTACCTGTGTCTCGTTCATGTCATAGAGGTTGTTGTGTCCCAGCGCGATATTGGGAAGACCGTCCGCCAGTAACCGGTTCTTGATTTCGTCCGATGTGGCGGAGAGCGTGTCCGTAAGCTGATTCGTTTTGTCCGTGCCGTCCGCGACAAGCGTTGTGTTCAGGTGGAGCAAATGGAGCGTGTCCCGCCACGTGCGCACATGGACCTTGACCGGAATCTGCCGGTCACATTCTTCCGGGGAGTAAATCCCCAGTTCCCGCACAAAGTCCAGATAGCCTTTGTAATGGGACAGGAACGTATTCATGTAGTCGGTCCGCTTTTGCCCTTCTGTGTTGAGCCTCTCAGGATTTGCCCGACACATTGCAATATACGCCTCTCTGGAAGAATCCTCTTGGGAATCCTTATCAATATCGTGATTACCCGGAACCATGAAAACGTCCTGACGCGGGTCAAGGCCCATCTTGTCAACGAGTTCGGAGAGAAATTTTTTCACGGGCTGATAGCCCTCGCTGAAATTATGAAAGTCGCCGGTCAGGACCAGCAGTTTTTCTCCGGCCGGAAGTTTTGAAAAGCGCTCCCCGGCCAACTTCAGAATCGCGTTTTTCAGGCTGTTGCCGCTTGGACTTCCAATCCAGTGGAGGTCCGACAAATGCAAAATATGAATTTTCACGTAGCCCTTCCCCCTGACCGCCGTTTTGCGCAGTATACCATGACAGGGAAAGCGTGTCAAGAAAGCGCGTCCGTTGTTATCCGCGCGTCTTCGGCCGGGAAGAAGCGGATTCCCTCTCCGGCGTAGGCTTCGTTGAGTATCCGGAGAGACAGTTCCGTTGCCAGCGTCCGTCTCCGCTCCGGGTCGAGCGCGTCCACGTCTACCGGCGCGCCGTTGCGGGTCCGCGCGCAGGCCGTGACCGTGATGGGTCCGTACTTCTTCGCCATGCCAATCCCCCCCCCGTTTACGATATGCCGGACGGGGGTTGTCTTACGCCGCGCCGCGCCGGTACGGGACTTCAAAAAGCCGGATTGACAGGTTGTCCTGTCTGTTGTATCATCATTTCCGAATCAGGAGGCGTCTATGTCCGATTACAGAACGGCGGCGGCCTATATCCGGGTGTCCACGGACGACCAGACCGAGTTGTCCCCGGATTCCCAGTTGTCGGCGATCCGCGATTACGCGTCCAATCACGCTTACGCGATTCCGGAGGAGCATATTTACGTTGACGAGGGGATTTCCGGCAGAACGGCGGCCAAACGTCCGGCCTTTAACCGTATGATAGCCGCCGCGAAAGATACGGGACATCCCTTTGACTGTATTCTGGTCTGGAAGTTCTCCCGGTTCGCCCGGAATCAGGAGGAGAGCGTTGTTTACAAGGCCATGCTGAGGAAGGACCGCGTGGAGGTAATCAGCGTGTCGGAGCCGCTGATAGAAGGTCCCTTTGGCGGACTGATAGAGCGGATTCTGGAATGGATGGACGAATATTACTCCATTCGCCTGTCCGGAGAAGTGAAGCGTTCCATGACGCTGAACGCCCAAAGAGGCGTACGGCAGATTGCCCCGCCGTTCGGCTACAGGCTGGAAAGCCGGGACGGGAAGCGCGTCATGCTCCCGGAGCCGCGGGAGGCCGCGCTGGTACGGGAAATGTTCCGGCGTTTCCTTGCCGGAGAGGGGACATACGCGATTGCGCGCCGGATGAATTCCATGGACGCGCGGACCCACAGAGGAAACCCGTTTGAACAGCGGACGGTGGAGTATATCCTACGCAACCCGGTATACGTTGGGAAAATGCGCTGGACGCCGACAGGACGGGTCAGGCGTGACTTCTCCAACCCCGACACGATTGTCACGGACGCCGGACATGAACCGCTGATAGATTCCGGCACGTGGAATACCGCGCAGGAACGAATCAAAGCGCGTAAAGAGATGTGGGGCCGCAAAGCGCGGCCCGCCTGCGAGTTGAAAGACTGGCTCGGCGGGGTTGTCCGCTGCGCGGCCTGTGGAACCACGCTGATTTTCACCAAACCGCACTATTTCAAGTGTAACAATTACGTGCGGGGACGGTGCCGGGAATCCCAGCACATACGGGTCGATTTACTTCATGACGCCTTGCTTGGCCGTCTGCGCGATGACTTGTCCGGCGCAAGGGCCTTGGATTATCAGATTTTCACGGAATCCAACGGCGGCGGAGAGGCGGAAATTCGCCGTCTGAAAGCCGCGCTGGACGCGCTGGAACGGAAACTTTCCCGCGTCCGGGATTCCTACGCGGCGGGGGTTGACAGTCTGGAAGAGTACCGGAAATACCGCGCCGACATAGACAAGGAAAAGGCGCGCCTTTTAGAACGGCTTACGGATTTCAAGACGCGACAAGATTCAAAACAGAAGATGTCCTTACTGCGGGAACGCTTAAAACAGGCTGTCGGAATACTGGAAAGTCCCGACATTGGAAAGGAATTGAAAAACAGCGTCCTCAGAAGTATGGTGGCCTCGTGCGAATTTGACAAGAAGCGTATGACGCTTCAAATCGTCTACCGGGTCGTTCTTTGACGGAAAAGTCGTAGCTTATCGCCGTCCGGGCCGCCGTACTGTGAAATGATAATGGCGGCCAGTTTCGGGTTCGGGTTCTGAATCCGGACCGGATACTGTAGTTTTTTCTCATAGATAAACATCACATATTCCCTCCTACGTCCCACGGCCAAGGGTCATTGAGCCACGCGAAACCGTCTTCCGGCGTGAGGTCCGTTTCCAGCAGGGGGCCGTACATGGCCTGATACTTTTCCCGGCCCTCTTTGGAGAGTTGGACGTACGACCAGTAAAGTTGAAGGGCTTCCTGATCCTGCGCGTGGGTTGTGAGATAAAGGCCCAGCTCCTGAAGCGCGAAGTCAACGGCCATCAATTCTACCAGCGCGGTATTGTTCAGTTGAGTTCTTTCCTGAATGGCCTTCTTGAACGGCAGGTTCAATCCGGGGAAAAGCGTTCCGGTCTCCAAGGCCTCCATACGGCTGTATCGGACCGGGTTGTTGTCCTGTACGGGCACGTAGGGAAAGACCATGGGGGCGCATTTCCCGGGCAAAGCGCCCCGGTCAACGCCGCAAAGCGCGGAAGTTCCCTCTGGAACATCGGGCGCGGGCATGAGTACGGAATCCGATTCCACGGCTTCCAGCGTGACGGGGTCGCACGAGGAACAGGACGGTTCCGGAATGGGAGACTGCGTTTTGAGAAATTTTTCCATGTTCGGTAAATGCCTCCTTTGACAGAGAATCCGCGTTGTAACGCGTTCTCTCCATCCTATGCCGGAACGGGGCATTGGTTCGGGGGTACGCGGCATACAGTGACAGGGGGTGTTGGATATGTGGATGGTGCTTCGGAAGTCAACGCTGAGAAAATGCGCGCTGTGCGTGGGCCTGACGTTACTGGTCCTTACGGGCTGGCGGCTTTTCGGGCCGCGGCGGCTGGCGGCCTTTTCGGCGTCCGGGATTGCCGGACCGGTAACGGTCGTGCTTGACCCGGGACATGGCGGGGAGGACAGCGGCGCGGTATCGCCGGGGGGCGTCAAGGAAAGCGGACTGAACCTGTCCATTGCTCTGCGCGTCCGGGACCTGCTGAGCCTGACGGGGTGCCGCAGCGTGATGACGCGTACGGAAGACGTGTCCATCGGGGACGGCAGTTTAAAGACGGTCCGGGCGCGGAAGTCATCGGACCTCCGGGAACGCGTGGCCATTGTCAACGGCACGGAAAACGCGGTCCTGTTAAGTATCCATCAGAACAGCCTTCCGTCTTCCCCGATTACGCACGGGGCGCAAGTGTTCTGGAACCGCCGGGAGGGCGGGGAGATGTTGGCGAAACTGATTCAGGCATCTTGCAACACGGAGATTAACGCCGGAAACGAGAAGCGGGCGTATCCAATGAATGAGGGCGTATATCTGATGAAACACGCGGAAGCGGCGGGGGCGCTGGTGGAATGCGGGTTCCTGTCGAACGCGTGGGAGACGGCGCGGTTGATGGAGGCGGGATATCAGAAGGAACTCGCGGCGGCGATTACGGCGGGATATTTGCGGTACGTATCGGGGGAGCGGATCACATGAAAGCGAAAAAAATTTTTTACTGTACGGAATGCGGTAATGAGACGGTACGCTGGGCGGGACAGTGTCCGGCGTGCGGGGCGTGGAATACTATCGTAGAACAGCCCGACAAACCGAAAGCGGCGTCCCGCCGGACGGCGGACCGTTCCGCGGGAATCCGCGTCCGTAAGGCAAGGCCCATCACAGAACTGTCGGAAGAGGAGGAAGTACGCTTCCTGACCGGTATGGGCGAACTGGACCGGGTATTGGGCGGCGGCGCGGTCCGGGGGGCCATGGTCCTGATTGGCGGCGCGCCGGGGATTGGAAAATCGACCCTGATGTTGCAAATCTGCGGGAAGCTGTGCGAATTTTCCAAGGTGCTGTACGTATCCGGGGAGGAGTCGGAGCGGCAGATCAAGCTACGGGCCGGACGGCTGAACGTGGAACATGAAAATCTGTACGTGGTCTCGGAAACGGCGCTCGGGGACGTGCTGGAATGCGTGGAGGAGGAAAAGCCGGAGATTCTGATTGTGGACTCCATTCAGACCCTGTACAAGGAAACGCTGGATTCCACGGCGGGGAGCGTCAGTCAGGTGCGGGAATGCGCGTTGTCGCTCATGCGGGTGGCCAAGGAACAGGACATGACCGTCTTTATCATCGGGCACGTGAACAAAGAGGGCGGGCTGGCCGGTCCCAGAGTGCTGGAACATATGGTAGACTGCGTACTGTACTTCGAGGGCGACAAACACACGTCCTACCGGATTCTTCGGGCGGCCAAAAACCGCTTTGGCGCGACCAATGAAATCGGGGTCTTTGAAATGCGGGACGCCGGACTGTCGGAAGTACGCGACCCGTCCGAAATTTTGCTGACGGGGCGTCCGCTGGACGTGCCGGGGACGTGCGTCACCTGTGTTATGGAGGGGGCGCGGCCCGTACTGGCGGAGATACAGGCACTGGTGGCGACCTGTCCCGGCGGAAGTCCGCGCCGGACAAGCAACGGCTTCGACTACAACCGGGCGGCCATGCTGCTGGCGGTTTTGGAGAAACGCGGCGGACTGCGTGTCTCCGCCTTTGACACGTACCTGAACACCGTGGGCGGCTTATGGGTGGAGGAACCGGCGGCGGATTTGGCGGCGGTTCTCGCGCTGGCGTCCAGCTATCTGGACCGGGCGATACCCGGGGATTTGGCGGCGGTCGGGGAAGTGGGCCTCACCGGGGAACTGCGTTCCGTGGACCGGCTCGAACAGAGGATTGCGGAAATCCACCGGCTGGGGTTCAGACACTGCGTGATTCCCGCGCGCCGCTCGGAGCGTCTGAGAGACTTTCCCGGACTGCGTCTGTCCCCGGCGAAAAATATCGGTGAGGCGATCCGATCCGCGCTGGGCCAGCCGGGATGAAGTGAATGCACGCGCCGTCCGGGGACGGTATCCCCACGCTGGACGCGCTTTCCAGCGTACATACCCCGTCCGACTGGTACACACAGGAGCTGAGACATGGAATCCAGTTCATTGCGACAACCACCCGTTTCCTGATAGATTTGAAAGCAGTATGCCCGCGGACACAATTTTTTATGACAGGTCAGATGTTTTCTTTTCAAACGCCGCTGTCTGTGATATGATAGGCGCGGCGATTCCAACGGATGGGAGGTTTTCGACAATGATTCTTGAATTCCTTACGGGCGTTTCCGATTTCATGTGGGGCACGTGGATGACGGTCCTTCTGGTGGGCATGGGCGTTACCCTGTCCGTACTCTTCGGCTTCCGCTACAATTTCCGTAATATCCGCTTCCATTTCCGAAACACGTTCGGGAAGATGTTCCACGCCGGCACGGGCGCCGGCACGGTATCCGGTTTCGCGGCGGCGTGTACGGCCATGGCCAATACCATCGGCGTGGGAAACATTGGCGGCGTGGCCTCGGCGATTGTGGCGGGCGGTCCGGGCGCGGTGTTCTGGATGTGGGTTTCGGGACTGTTCGGGATGTCCACAAAGGCCTGTGAAATCATCCTCGGACAGCGTTTCCGGGTCCGTTACAGCAAGTCCATGGACGAATATATGTGCGACCGCTCTTTCGTGATGAAGAACGCGCTGGGCTGGAAAACAGGCGCGTTGATTCTGTCGGCGGCCTGTTTTCTGCTGGGGCCGTGGACCTGCTGCGTACAGACGGAGTCCGTCACGAGTTCGCTGTTGGAAGGCTTCGGTATTCGTCCGGCGGTATCGGTGGCGGTTCTGGGCGTCACCTGCTTCCTGACCATCTTCGGCGGCCTGAAACGGATTGCCTCCGTTATGGAAAAAGTGATACCCGTCATGGCCCTGCTGTACATTCTGGGCGGTCTGGGCATTCTGCTTACGCACATCACGGCGCTTCCCGGCGCGGTGGCCCTGATTTTCAAAAGCGCGTTTACGCCCATGGCGGCGGTCGGCGGCTTCGCGGGGGCTACCGTGCGGGACGCGATACGCTACGGCGTGGCCCGCGGCCTTTATTCCAATGACGCCGGGACCGGTTACGGTATCATCGCCCACGCGTCCGCGAAAACCGATCACCCCGTCCGGCAGTCGTCATGGGGCTGGGGAGAAGTCTTTCTGGACACTATCGTGATTTGCTCCGTCACCGCGCTGTCCCTGATTCTGACCAATGTCTATGTCGACTATCCCGGCGTGGACTCGGCACAGCTCACCACGGTGGCCTTTAGAAGCCGTATTCATAAAGAGGTAGACAAAGGAAGCGATAAGTGCTATACTCAAGGAAACTATATACAAGGATAGTGAGAAGCATGGATAAAACAATGAAACGGCAAAGTTATTCCACGGATTTGACGGACAGACAGT
>JAFSRH010000012.1 GCA_017446225.1 Oscillibacter sp. | reverse complement strand
TATCGTCCCTTTATCGATTTGAAATTTTAACATTTCAAATCGTCTTTGTGGAAAATACAGGGATTTTCTACGCTTTCGCCGCGTTCTCTTTCCGGACGCGCTTTCCTTACCCTTTGCCAAGAAACTCTTTACACATACTACACATACGGCGGCGTATTCTTTCCTTGACATATGATATGGAATAGGGTATAGTTCTACAAAATGGCGTTCCTGTCAGGCGCCTATACGGGAAGCCGGAGGACATACCGTACGACAACGGATAAGGAGGGCGCGTGTGATGAAGATTTCAGGCGTGGGAAGATATATCGGCGCGTATCCGGGCGTTTCTATTTCCGGGAAAACAGACTCCGCTGTGCGGAACGCGGACAGCGCGAATACGCGTCCAAAAACGGACACGGTGGAATTCAGCATTGGCGCGGAGCGGCCGCGAAACCGGTTTCAGGAAGAACCGGCGCGGACGGAAGAAAGCGCGCCTGACGGTGACGATACGCGGGCGGCGGAACCGGAGGAAGCCGGAAGCGTAAGCGTGAACCGTTCCATGGGCATTAACGCCGGAAAATTGGCCCGGAGACTGGCGGCGGCAAAAACGCGGTCACAAATACGGGCGGTCATAGCGGCGATTCAGTCGGATTTGAGGGAATGCGAAAACGGCAGGGCGCAGGGAGCGGACGTGGACGAGGCGTCCGTTGAGGCGGCGGAGCGGCTCTTGCAGGAAGCGCGTCAGCGCATGGGACAGGCCCAAGACAGAGAGCCTACGCCGGAAGAGGAAATGGCGTCCGCGCTGGCCTCTCTGTTTTGAGGCGTCATCAGGTACGGGAATTATATTTCCCTGAAACGGCGCCGGAAGTTGTGGGGCTTCCGGCGCCGCGTGGCGGATTTCACCCCGCCGTAAACCTTCCGCCAAACACAGATAAGGAGAATGAGAATGGACTACGCGAAAGAATCTCTACGCTTGCATTACGCGTGGAAGGGCAAACTGGAAGTCACCCCGCGCGCGGCGGTCGATACTTCGGAAGCGCTCTCACTGGCTTATACGCCGGGGGTCGCCGCGCCCTGTCTGGAAATTCAGAAAGACATCGACAAAGTTTATGACCTCACGCGCCGTTGGAATACGGTGGCCGTTGTCACGGACGGTACCGCGATTCTGGGACTTGGCGATATCGGCCCGGAAGCCGGTATGCCGGTCATGGAAGGCAAGTGCGTTCTGTTCAAGGCCTTCGGCGGCGTGGACGCCGTTCCGCTTTGTATCCGGAGTAAGGACGTGGACACGATTGTCGAAACGATTGCGCTGTTGGCCGGTTCCTTCGGGGGCGTCAATCTGGAGGACATTTCCGCGCCGCGCTGTTTCGAGATTGAACGCAAATTGAAAGAACGTTGCGACATTCCCATTTTCCATGACGACCAGCACGGGACCGCCGTCATTACGCTGGCCGGACTGCGTAACGCGCTGAAAATTGTCGGGAAGAAGATGGAGGAAATCAGGATTGTGGTCAACGGCGCGGGGTCCGCCGCGATTGCGATTACAAAACTTCTGCTTTCCGCCGGGGCGAAACATATTACGCTCTGTGACCGTAAGGGCGCGATTTACGAAGGGCGTACGGAGGGCATGAACCCGGTCAAGGAAGAGATGGCCAAAGTCACGAACCCGGAGCGGACGTCCGGGACGCTGGCCGGTACGCTCTCCGGCGCGGATGTGTTTATCGGCGTCTCCGCCCCCGGCGTGGTGACCGCCGACATGGTACGCACGATGAGCCGGGACGCAATCGTGTTCGCGTGCGCGAATCCGACCCCGGAAATCTTCCCCGATGAGGCGAAAGCGGGCGGGGCCAGAATCGTTTCCACGGGCCGGAGCGACTTTCCCAATCAGATTAACAACGTCCTTGCCTTCCCGGGCATTTTCCGCGGCGCGCTCGATGTGCGGGCCGGCGATATCAACGATGCCATGAAAATCGCGGCGTCCAAGGCCCTTGCAGGACTGATTTCCGATGAGGAACTCAACGAGAATTACATCATACCCGCCGCCTTTGACCCCCGCGTAAAGGACGCGGTAGCCTCCGCCGTTGCGGAAGCGGCCCGGGCGTCCGGCGTTGCGCGCATTTGAACGCTCAGGCTTTTTTCGGAAATTTTTCCTTTGACCCCATTTTTTGATCTTCCCGGGACGAATACTATGGCAGATGGCCCGGAACGCGGACCACCACGGTATACCGAACCACAGTCAAAGGAGATTTTGCATATGTTGAACGCGAAACGAATGGCCGTCACTGCGCTGGCGGCGCTGATGATTGCCGGATCGGTCCCGGCGTTGGCTTCCGCTGATGACGCTTCCGGCACGGAGACCGCGCCGGTCCAGCAGGAAACCGTCATGGAACGCGCCAAGAAGGCGCATAAGAAGCGCGCAAAGAGCGGCACGGACACCGAAACCGCCTCCGAAACTGCCGCCGACACCGGAGACACGTCCGAAAAGCCCGTGAAACCCGCGAAAAAGTCCAAGGACACCGGAGACACGTCCGAAAAGGCCGCGAAGCCTTCCAAGAAGCCCGCCGACACACAGGACGCCGGAGAAAGCGCCAACGCTTCCGCGCGTCCCTCCAAACGTCCTTCCCGCCGTCCCGCCCGGAAACCGGCGAAGAAGTCCGAAAGCGCCGATACCGTCACGGAATCCGTAACCGTCTGATTTCCGGACGCATGAAAAAGGCCGCCGACAAACTTTGTGTCGGCGGTCCGATTTGTTACGGTTTCCGAAGCGTGGGGCTGTCGCTCCGCCAATAATCCGTGGGTTGCGTCACGCCCACGTCCTTTGCGCGGAACACCGGATTTTTTCCGGCGTGTTTCTGTTCCATATAGTCGTCCAGCGAGCGGAACGCCACCCCGCCGAGTATGACGCACACCGGGATATTGATAAGCGCCAAAACGCACTGGCAAATGTCCGCGATATTCCACGCCAAGCCCATTTCGATGATGGCGCCAATGAAAATGAGTGCGGACCCGATGACCCGGACCGTATTCATAAAGCGTTGGGAGGGAACCCGGCGGAGCAGATACGCGAAGCAGTTTTCGATATAGTAGAAGTTGCCCAGCAGGGTCGTAAAGGCGAACAGGAGCATGGCAACGGCGATAAACACCGGACCCGCCCCGCCGAAAGTCGCCGACAGGGAACGTTGAATGAACGGCGCGCCCGCGAGGTCCTCGGACGGGACAACGCCCGAACAGAGCGCCATAAACGCCGTTGCCGTGCAGAGCAGCAACGTGTCAATGAAAACGGACAGCATTTGCACAAGGCCCTGTTTGACCGGGTGCGATACGTCCGCCGCCGCGGCCGCGTTCGGCGCGGACCCGATTCCGGCCTCATTGGAGTAAAGGCCCCGCTTGAAGCCCAGCATGAGACACGACCCCATGAACCCGCCGAAAATCGCCCGGAAGTTGAACGCGTCCGCGAAAATCATGCCCAGCATGGCCGGAATGTTACCGACATTCAAAATCAGGGCCATCAGCGCCAGCAGGACGTAGAGCACGCCCATTCCGGGGACCAGAATTTCCGTGACTTTGACAATCCGTTTCCCGCCGCCGATGAGGCAGTAGAGCGTAACGGCCGCGACCACAAAGCCGAAAATCGCGGGCATGGCCGCTTTATGGTTCTGGTAGAACGCAAATCCCGAAAAGGCCGACTGAAGGTTATACGAGGCCAGCATATTGTAGCCCACCCCGTAACAGGCAATGAGCGCAATAGAAAAGACTATGGCCAGTACGCGGCTGTGCAGGGCCTGTTCAATGTAGTAAGCGGGTCCGCCGTAGCTTGTGCCGTCCGGGGCGCGCTTCTTGTAAATCTGCGCCAGCGTGGACTCCACGAACGCGGACGCGCCGCCCAGAATCGCCGTGACCCACATCCAGAACACCGCGCCGGGTCCGCCCACGCAAATGGCGTTGGAGACGCCGATAATGTTGCCGGTGCCCACGCGGGACGCCGTGGAAATCATCAGCGCGCCGAAAGACGAGATGGACGCGTCCGTGCTGACCGGCTTCTCCGACACCACCCGGATGGACTCCCCGAAAAGCCGGAACTGCGGGAACCGGAGCCGGACCGTGAAATACACGCCGCCGCAGAACAGTAGCAACGCCAGCGGCCAGCCGGTCAAATAGAGCAGAAACTGATACATAGACACACACCTTTCCTGTCATGGGCGGAAGCGCGGAACGCCCCCTTCCGTTCTGTTTTTCGACAATGCTTTCACAGTATAGCAGTTGAACGCGGAAAAGTAAAGCGCAAAATTCCCCGGGACAGCGTACGGACGCCCCGGCGACACGCTGTCCCGGGGCGTCCGTTCATGGAACGTTCAGTCGGCCTCTTGCGCCCACTCGTCAAAAAGTTTCATGGTGGCGTCATAGGTTTTCTGCGCCAGCTCCGGCAACTGTCCGCCCCACGCCTTTTCGGCCTCCTTGTAGCCCTTCCGGAAGGCTTCCCGCATGGCCTCCGCTTTCGCCGGGTCTCCGCCGGTCAAGGCCTTCGCGTACTTGATGAAGCGTTCGGACGTCTTTTCCGCGCTCCAGTATCCGCCGTCCGCGATGGCTTCTTTGGCGGCAGCCTGCGTTTCGCCATCGACCTCGAAATTTCCTCCGGCAATCTGCTTCCAGATTCCTTCTCCTTGCGCGACTTGAATGCCCTGTTTTGTGAGCATATCCTTGACGGACGTCAGGAATCTGCTCTTCTGCTGTTCAAGATCCGCCTTCAACTGGTTGACCAGTTCGGCGTCGGGCTTATAAGAAACCTTGTCGGAACCCGGCTCGTAACTGTCGACCTGTTTCTGCTCGACCTTGGCCTCCGCGGTTTCCGCGGGGGTCTCTTGCCGGACGGGCTGTACCGTCCGGACGGCCGGCGCGTAACCGACCCCGTTCATATTGACGCTCATACCGTACCTCCTTCGTATCCGGCGCGGGTCCGGGTTGGCCCGCGCGCGGGGACTCCTTTCCCCGCTTTGTGCATAGTATACCAGAAACGGGAAGCGTTTGGAAGGGCTTTTTTCTATTTTCCTGATAAAGTTGTTTATTATCCCGCGTCCGCGCCCGTCAGAAACTTGAAATGCCGAACGTGTTGACCATGGCGTCCAGACGGATTTTCGCCTTGCAGAGCGGGCACTCGTGCGCGGCGACGCTCATGTAATCGGGAAGCAGACTGGAGTCGAAAATAGAAATGACCGGGAATCCGGCGCACTCTTTCGCCCGGGCGAAAATGGAACAGATACCGACCGGAATGCCGTTGTAATAGTGCAGTACGTTCACGGCTTCCTGCGCGGTGTAGCCGGTGGCCACGGACGCGGCCAGAATCAGGACGTGCTTGTCCGTAATCATGGGGGAGATGTTTTCGCGGAAAATCAACTGACTTCCGACCGTATGCTCCGGGGTTACGACATAAATGGTGTGGTTCGCGTTAATGCTGGCGAACCCGGCTCTGGTCAGTTCGCTGGCCATGCAGGCGCCGATGACCTCCGTGCCGTCCAGACACAGGATGGTATCAATCAGCGTGGAATTCTCGAATTTGCTGGCCAGTTCCAGCGCGGCGGCGCGGGCCTCCGCGAGACAGCACTTGGTCATGGTCAAGTCGACATAGTAGTTGATGTGGCTGTGATTGGTGGCGAAATGTCCCGCCGCCACCCGAAGCGGAATCATGCTGTTACGGTTCGGGTACTCGATGATCTGGACTGCCATAATAAAAGTCGCCCCTTTCCTGATGGAATCCTGTGTTTGTGCGTCCGTTTATAAGGCTATTTTAACAGAGAATGACAGATTTGTCAACTTTGACTTGCGCGCGTTCGCTTTGTTATTGTGATTCCGCACAAAATTTTGAAGATTGTTTGGGCGTGAAACGCGGTTCCGCTTCCTTGACGAAAAGGTATCGCCTTCCCTATGAGGGCTAAAAACCGTCCCGGCGGCCTCGCGGCTGTCGGGACGGCGTTTTTGTTTTCAAATTCCTGTTGTTTTTTGCTCCAAAACAAGGTATACTGGCGGTAAGCAAACGAACCTGACGCAAGGAGTGAACCAACATGAGCAACAAGGACGGATTCGCCGTCACGGACGGCATTCTGACGCGTTACACCGGCCCGGGCGGAAACATCGTCATCCCGGCGGGGGTCCGGGCGGTCGGACAGGGCGCTTTCCTGAACTTTCTGGCCATGCGGAGCCTGACCGTTCCGGAGGGCGTGGAGGAAATCCGCGGCGACTTCTTCTCCGAAACCCCCACGGGCGCCTTTTCCGGGTGTTCCCATCTGAACAGCGTACAGCTTCCGCAAAGTCTGCGGGAGATTGGCTGTTGGGCGTTCGCGGGGTGTAAGGCCCTGAAAGCCATCGACATTCCTTCCGGCGTGACGAAAATCGGGAACCGCGCGTTTCAGGACTGCGAAAACCTGCGGAGCATCGGCGTACCCGAAGGCGTCCGGGAGATTGACTACGGCGTGTTCATGGGCTGTAAGAATCTGCTGACGGTCGACCTGCCCGCCGGGGCTACGGTCATCCGGGAATACGCCTTCGCGGACTGCGCGTCCCTGTCGCGGGCGGACCTGCCGCGCACGGTCAAAACCATTGACTACTGCGCGTTCCGGAACTGCGCGTCCCTGACCAGCGTCACGGTGCCGGCGGACGCCAAGGAAATCGGCGATTACGCCTTTGAAAACTGTACGGGCCTTTTAAGCGTCACGATTCCGGACGGCGTGGAGAGTATCGGGGAAAACGCGTTCCGTGGCTGTCCGCGGGTGGTCGTGCGCGCCCGTACGGGGTCCGTGGCCGAACGCTACGCCCGGAAACGCGACATCCCCGTTGTCACGTACGAACAGTTGAAGGACGCCGCGCAAAGTATGCTGGACCGCGCTTACGCGCCGTATTCCCATTTCCCGGTCGGCGCGGCGCTGGAATGCGAGGACGGCACGGTGTTCACGGGCTGTAACGTGGAGAACGCGGTGTACCCGGCGGGGATTTGCGCCGAGCGGAACGCGGTGTTTCACGCGGTCGCGGAAGGGCGTACCCGGTTCACGCGGATTGTGATTGCCGGACGCGGCGCGGATTTCTGTATGCCGTGCGGAATCTGCCGGCAGGTCATGGCGGAGTTCTCCCCAGACATGGAAGTGATCAGCATGAACGGGGAGGGACAGGAGAAGCGTTATACCTTGCGCGAACTGCTCCCCCACAGTTTCGGCCCCCACTCCCTGAAATAACGCGAACGAACACAGAAACACCCCGGGAGACATCACGCTCTCGGGGTGTTTGCTCTTACAGCAGTTCGTTGTCGAAATCCGCCGCTATGGCCCAGCCGAGCGCCTCCGTGACGCCCGCGGCGGTCGCGGCATTGAGGACGTTCCCTACGCCCGGAATCCAGCCAAGCAGAAATTGGGATACGCCTCTGCCCACTAATGTATAGTAAACGTCCAAAAGATTTGCTTGATTTTCGCTGAATGATAACGTATGCTATAGAAGGAAAGGGGCGATTTGCCATGATGACGCGAATGTTAAAGCATGAGCCGGAAGAACTG
>JAFSRH010000001.1 GCA_017446225.1 Oscillibacter sp. | reverse complement strand
GTAGTCATCCCCCAGCGTACCGGCCATGAACTCCGCGTAGGCGGCGCGCATGTTGGCAAGGTCCACCGCTTCGCGCGAACGCTCCATAGCCGTGGAGAAGGCCGGAATGCCGATCGCCACCAGAATGGCGATAATCGCCACCACGATGAGCAACTCGGCAAGCGTAAAGCCGCCTTTGTTCCATTTCTTCATCTTTGATAGCCTCCTTTGGCATGATCTGACAGGCCGGACCCGGAAGGGAAGCATACGTCACTGCTCCCTCCGGCGGCTCTGCCAGAACACACAAAAGCGGCGTTGAGTGAACCTCAACGCCGCTTGATATGGCTATCAAAGCGTGCCGCAAAAGCCTATCACGCCACGCAGTCCCGCCTCTTGCGCGGCCCATCCATGAACCCCGTCAGTTTCCGCCGCCCGAACTCGACGGCGCCGAAAAAAAACGGTAATGAGCCTTGCAAAAGATATGGAAAAACGGGTATAATAGTCCCTGCGGTCCGGAAAACTCCGGTGTGTTGAGTGCTTATCTTAACAACGTCCACTCAGTACAGGTCTTTGGAATGGTGCGAACATTTCAAAGACTGCCGCTCTATGTGTTCTGTAGCCTGATTATACCCCATTCTTCGACAAAATGCAAGGGATTTTTCCAAAAAAAATATAAACAGTTTGTAAACAATTCCGGAAACAATTTGTAAATACTTACGAAAGCCCCCCGATTCCGCGCGGAATCAGGGGGCCGTACTGTCAGCGCCTGTTCTGCAAGAGGGCGTTCTGGATGTCCCAGAGCTTTTGCGACAGGTCCACATAGTAGTGGTGCGGATTGTCGAAGCGCTTGACCTCGTCCCACAGGGAATCGACCTGCCGCTGACAGTAGCCTTGAATCTCGTTCAGCGTCCGCTCCTTCATGACCAGTTCCCCGCCCAGAAAGACCGGCTCCATCAGCTCCTTGGCCACGAAATTCCGGTACGTGTTCCGCTTCCACGTGGCGAAGGGGTCGAACAGTTCCAGCTCGTCCACGCCGTCAAGGGTTTCGTCCCGGAGGCAGATATAGTCCGCCTCCGCCTTGCCGCTCTCCGGATTGTACAGGCGGTACACCTTTTTGAAATGCGGGACGGTAATCTTGTCCACGTTTTCGCTGACTTTGATTTTGGGCATAATCGTGCCGTCCTCGTTCTCCACGCCCACGAGCTTGTACACGCCGCCGAAATACGGCGTACTGCTGGACGTAATCAGGCGTTCGCCCACGCCGTAAAGGTCAATGCGCGCCCCCTGCCGCGACAGGTCCCGGATGATGTATTCGTCCAGCGAGTTGGACGCGGAAATTTTGCACCCCGTCCAGCCGGCCTCGTCCAGCATACGCCGCGCCTCCCGCGACAGCCACGCAATGTCGCCCGAATCCAGCCGGATTCCGCACGATGTGATTCCCCGCGGCCGCAAGACCTCGTTAAAGGCGCGTATCGCGTCCGGTACGCCGGACTTGAGCGTATTATAGGTGTCGACCAGCAGCGTGGCGTTGTTGGGGTAGAGTTCGCAGTAGGTCCGGAAGGCGTCGTACTGGGTGTCGAACATCTGCACCCACGAGTGGGCCATGGTCCCGCCCGCCGGGACGCCGTAAATCTGGTCGGAAATCGTACAGGCCGTGCCCTTACAGCCGCCAATGTACGCCGAACGCGCCCCGACAATCGCGGCGTCAATGCCCTGCGCGCGGCGCGAGCCGAATTCCAGTACGGTCCGGCCCTCGGCGGCGCGCGTAATGCGGTTGGCTTTCGTGGCGATCAGGCTTTGATGGTTGACGGTCAGCAGAAGGAAGGTCTCGATTAACTGGGCCTGAATCGCGGGGGCGCGGACGGTAATGACCGGTTCGCGGGGGAAAATCGGCGTCCCCTCCGGAATCGCCCACAGGTCGCCGGTGAAGCGGAACGTGCGGAGGTACGAAAGGAACTCTTCCGTAAAGAGGTTCCGTCCGCGCAGATAGGAAATGTCCTCTTCCTCGAAATGCAGATTCCGGATATAGTCAATGACCTGTTGCAGACCGGCGCAGATGGCGAAGCCGCCGTTGTCCGGAACGTCCCGGAAAAAGAGGTCGAAGTACGTGATCCGCTCTTTCTGTCCGGAGCGGAAGTAGCCGTTGGCCATGGTCAGTTCGTAGAAGTCACAAAGCATGGTCATATTCGGGACTTTGGTTGTATTCATAGTCAGCACCTCTGAAACGGCGATTTCCGCTGATTATACAACGCGGGACGCGAAAAATCAATGACCGCGCGTAAATTTTATGGAAGTACAGTATTTTCGATTGCCCCCCGCGGAAAACCGTGCTATAATGGACCCATCCTAAAGAACGGGGGCGGCGGCGTGCGATTCTGGAAAATGAACGGAGCGGGCAACGATTTTTTGATTCTCAACAATCTGGAGGAACATCTTTCCCCGGAGGACTTCCCGCGCATTGCGAAAACGCTGTGCGAACGGCGCCTTTCCATCGGCGCGGACGGCCTCATGGTCGTGGACGCGCCCGCGGGGGACGGGGATTTCCGGATGTGGTTCTATAACTCGGACGGCAGTCCGGGGGAGATGTGCGGCAACGGGGCGCGGTGCGTGTGCCGCTACGGCTACGAGACGGGCCTTGCCGGGCCGCGCCAGCGCGTGGAGACGACCGCCGGACCGGTCACGGGAGAGCGTATCGACCGCCGCCTGTACCGCGTCCGCCTCAACGACCCGACCGTCATGGACCTGCGCCGCGTGGTGGAACTGGACGGGAAAGCGTGGCCGTGCGCGTACGTGGAGTTAGGCAGTCCCGGCCTGCCCCACGCGGTCATCGCCTATCCCGGACTGCGCGACGCCGAAGAAAACGCCCTGCGCGAACTCGGACGCGCCTTCCGCTGGCACCCCGATTTCCCCAAAGGCGCCAATGTCAACTTTTACGACCTCACCGGGCCGGATACCTTCTACGAACGTACCTTTGAACGCGGCGTAGAGGACTTCACTTACGCCTGTGGGACCGGTACGGCGTCCGTGGCGGCGGTCCTGACCCTGCGCGGGGAGGTCTCCGGAAACCGCGTCCGCGCGGAGATGACCGGCGGGACGCTCTATACGGACGTGCAACGGGACGGAGCGCGCGTTGCCGGACTGTTGCTGACCGGTCCGACCAACATCGTGGCCAAGGGCGAAGTCTTTGACGAAACCCTGTTTCCGTAACATGCCGCGGCTTGTGCAATCCGTACAAAATTTCCCCTTGCGGTTCCCAAAGAAATGTGTTAGAATCGACATACCCATTGTACGGACAGGACGCCATGCCACGGAAAGGAGGCGCATTTCAAATGACACTCAATTTTTACGGCGCGGACCGCTGTGTGACCGGAAGCTGTCACTGCTTGGAGGTCAACGGAAAGAACATCCTCATCGACTGCGGTCTGCAACAGGGCCGGGACGAAATCTCAAACCACGAGTTTCCCTTCAACCCGCCCGACATTGACTGCGTGCTCGTCACACACGCCCATATCGACCACTCCGGACGTCTGCCCCTGCTGGTCAAACAGGGCTTTCACGGCCGCATTCTCACCACACGCGTTACCGCCGACTTGCTCGAAATCATGCTTCTGGATTCCGCCTATATTCAAATGCAGGACGCCGAATGGAAAAACCGTAAGGCCGAACGTTCCGGACTGCCTCCCGTGGAGCCGCTCTACACCGCGGAGGACGCCGAAGCGGTCATGAAGTACATGACTACCTGTGAATACGGACAGGTGATCGACCTTTATGACGGCGTGGAAGTCGAGTTCGTGGACGCCGGACATCTGCTCGGATCGTCCTGTATCGCCATGGAGCTGACGGAAAACGGCGTGTCCAAACGAATCGTCTTTTCCGGCGACCTCGGCAACATCAACCAGCCCATCATCCGCGACCCCGTGCACATCCACGGCGCCGACTATGTCGTTATGGAATCCACGTACGGCGACCGTAACCACTCCGGCGTGTGGAACTACCGCGACAACCTCTCCGCCATCATTAACGACACCATGGCCCGCGGCGGGAACCTGATCATTCCGTCTTTCGCGGTCGGGCGTACGCAGGAACTGCTCTACTTTATCCGCGAAATCAAGGACCGGCGCGAAGTGCGGAGCAGACCCAACTTTGAAGTCTACCTTGACTCCCCCCTTGCCCACCGCGCTACCGAAATCTTTAAGGGCGACTTGCACGGCTACCTTGACGACGACGCCATGAAACTGGTCAAGGACGGAACGCATATGTTCTCCTTTGACGGCTTGCGTATGACCGAAAGCGTGGAGGAGTCACGGGACCTGAACGCCGACCCCACGCCGAAAGTCATACTCTCCGCTTCCGGGATGTGCGAGGCCGGACGCATTCGGCACCATCTGAAGCATAACCTCTGGCGGCCGGAATGTACCGTGCTGTTCGTGGGCTATCAGGGGGAAGGCACGCTGGGCCGGACGCTGTTGGAAGGCGCGCAGAGCGTCAAACTGTTCGGGGAGGAAATCGCGGTTCACGCAAAGATTATGAACCTTCAGGGGATGTCGTCCCACGCCGACCGCGATCACCTGCTTGCTTGGATCGGGGACTTTACCAATCCGAAGCCCCAACAGGTGTTTGTGGTGCACGGGGACCGGGAGGTAGCGCCGTATTTCGCGCAGTCGCTCAACGCGAGGAATATTCCGGCCCACGCGGCGCAGTATACGGAAGTTTACGACCTGATCACAAATACCATGTTAGAGCCGGGATATCTGCCCGCCCGGAAGCCGAAAGTCTCCGGAAGCGGCAGATTCAGCGCCCCGTACGAGCGGCTGATCAAAATGGGACAGATTCTTAACGAGTCTATCAAGCGTTCCAGAGGGCGTGACAACAAGTCTTTGGCCCGTTTCGCGGACCAGTTGAAACAGTTGCTTGAAAAATGGGAGGCCTAAAAAGTTCATGAAAGCGCGTCATGTATTGCTGATTCTGATGTTTTTGTTCTGTCTGCCGCTCTCCGCCTGTAAGAGCGAACCCAAGGAACCGCCCGATTTGCGCGGACAGTGGCGGCAGATTTTGAGCGAGGACGGCGAAGAGCCGGAGTATTACCACATTGCCAATATCACGGGCGACTATATCGAGATTTACTACTACTACACAGCGGACCAGAGCACAAACCTGTATTGGTACGGAACCTTTACGCCGCCGGAGGACGGGAAAGAGCCGTATGTGTGGGTATCCGAAAACAACCTTCCGAAGAACATCAGTCCCCGGCTGTTCCGTTACGCTTCCCGGGACGCCAACAAGGAATTTACTTACAAAAAGGGGAAACTCACTTACACGATCGCGCCCAGTCAGGCCTTACGGATGAACGTCACCATGGAACCCGCCACGGAACTATACGAAATCCGCGGCGATAACATCTCTCCCGAACTGCGGGACAGCCCGGGAGAGCCATAACCGCGAAGGATAAGACAGAGAGAGGGGGAGTCAGGAAAGGAACGAATCTATGTCAGCGTACGAGACCACGCGCCACAGACAGGAAGAGGAACAGCGTTTTGAACGCCGTATTTCCGCGGCCGTGTCCGTTTCCGTCTGCGCCCTGACCATTGTCGGACAGATTTCCATCACGCTTCTTCTGACGTCCTTTTTACGCGAAAACGCCGGGTACGTTTACCTGTGTCTGGAAATCGCGGCGGTGGCGGTGGCGTTGTGGGTCTACCAGCGGCCGGGCAGTCCGAGTTACAAACTGGCGTGGATGTGCCTGCTGACGGCCACTCCCGTTCCCGGCATGATTCTGTTCTGTCTCTGGGGCGGTACCCGGCAGTCGAAACGCCTCAGTTTAAAGTACGTCCCGCCGGCGCCGGAGAGCCACGAACGCCGCCTTGACTACGTCCGCAACCTCTCCGCGCTCCGGGGACGTTCCCCCGCGTGGGGGCGGCTGGCCGCCTACCTCATGAAACGGGACTGCTGGCTCTTCCGCGACACGACCGCGCGTTACTTCCCGGACGGCGCGGTTTTTTTCCAAAGCCTGATCGCCGATATCCGCCGCGCCAGACGCTACGTCTTTTTGGAGTATTATATTTTAGCGGAGGGGCGGGTATGGGACGCGCTGTTTTCCGCCTTGCGGGAGCGCGCCGCCGCCGGCGTGGAAATCTGTATCATTTTTGACGATTTCGGGAATCTGTTCCGTTTCTCCGGCAATGCGCTCAAAGCCCTGCAAGACGCCCATATAGGGGTTGAAATGTTTAACCCCGTGCACCGTTATATCGGCCGCGTCTACTTCAATTACCGCGATCACCGTAAAATCGCCGTCATAGACGGGGAGACCGCCTACACGGGCGGAATCAATCTGGCGGACGAGTACGCCAATCTCGTGGAACGCTTCGGGCACTGGAAAGACAGCGCGGTCCGTCTGCACGGTCCGGCGGCGTGGGGGTTCGCCGCGTACTTTATCCAGCTCTGGAAGATGCTGGGCCGCGCGCTCCGGCGGCCTGAGGACGAGTACCGCCCGGGACGTACGTTTCCGGCGGCGCGCGGCTATTGTCAGCCGTTCGCGGACGGACCCCTCCGCAATCCCGATTGCCCCATTGAGGAGACGTATTTACAGTTAATTTCCTCCGCGCAAAAGACCCTGTATATGACCACGCCCTATTACGCCGTGGAAGAGTCCATGCAGACGGCGTTATGTATCGCGGCGGACGCGGGCGTTGATGTGCGTCTGTGCGTCCCGGCGATTCCGGACCACAAACTTGCCTATCTGGTCGCCGAAACCTACTGGGGCCAGCTTCTGCGCCACGGCGTGCGCATTTACCGCTACGCCCCCGGGTTCCTTCACGCCAAAAGCGTGCTTGCGGACGGGGAAGTAGCGTTGGTCGGGTCCACCAATATGGATTACCGTACCTTCCAACTGCACCACGAGTGCGGCGTACTGCTCTACCATATGCCCGTGATTCGGGACATCCGGGACGACTTGGAACGCGTGATGGAACAGAGCGAACGCTATACGCTGGAAACGTGGGAGGCGCGGCCGTGGACACGCCGTCTGGCCGCGTCCGTGCTGAAATTAGGCGCAATCTGGCTGTAAAGACACGGGAGGGGACATCATGGAGCAGAGCCGGGACATTGTCAATGTGGGCGTATCGTTCGCGCGCTGCGCCCTGCCGCCGCGGAAACCGGACGGGCATAAGGGCGACTTCGGGAAGGCGTTTCTCATCGGCGGTTCGCGGGCCTACACCGGCGCGCCGTACCTGATGGCGGCGGCGGCGGTCGGGTCCGGGTGCGGACTGGTCTTTTTAGGCGTCCCGCACGGTATCTGGGCCGTGGAGGCGTCGCGGTGCATCTCGGCGATTCCCGTCGCGCTGGGAAGCGCCGATTCCCTCGCGCCGGACGCGCTCCCGGCCCTCACCGGACAGGCGGAAGCCTGCGATGTGCTGGCGATCGGGCCGGGTCTCGGACGCTTTGACGGCGTTGCCGATACCGTCCTTGCCCTTCTGCGCGCGACTGACAAACCGGTCGTTCTGGACGCGGACGGCATAAACGCGCTCAGCGGACATATAGATGTACTGTCGGAACGGCGCGGACAGGTCACGATTCTGACGCCCCACAACGGGGAGTTCGCGCGTCTGCTGAACAACGGCATGACGCCGGAAGACGTCGCGCGCGCGGACCGCGTGCGGCTGGCGCGGGACTTCGCCTCGCAACATGGCTGTATACTGGTCCTCAAGGGACACCGTACGATCACCGCCACGCCGTACGGTACCGTGCTGGTCAACACGACCGGCAACTCGGGCCTGTCCAAGGGCGGGAGCGGGGACGTGCTCACGGGCTTAATCGCGTCTCTGCTGGCGCAGGGCGCCACGCCCGTACAGGCCGCCGCCGGGGGCGTCTGGATTCACGGCCGCGCCGCCGATTACGCTTCCGCCACCCTGACGCCCTACGCCGTGACGCCCATGGACGTGATCGGCGCGTTCCCGCCGGTGTTCGCGGAACTCATGGAGACGGAATGAACGGGAGGCTCAAACGTGCGAAAGCGGATTTTCGCACAAATGATAACTCTCTGCCTCATCCTGTGCGGGTGCGGCGGGGAACAGACGCCGACTTTGCGCGCGCGCTATCAGAATATGCGCGGCTGTGACATGACGGCAACGGTACGCTGTACGGAATACGGCGCGCCATGGGAGGCCGTCTTGCGGTGCGGGTACGTCCCGGACGGGGAACGCGTGGTGGAAGTCGTCTCCCCGGAGAGTATCGCGGGCGTGACGGTCATTTTTGACGGCGATTCCAGACAGTTACAGTCGGACGGCAGACGCCTGAACGCCGGACGCGTCAGCCCGGAAGCGCTCAGTCCGGCGGACGCGCTCCCGGCCATGATGGACGCGCTCCGGGACGGCTGGACCTTGGAGGAGAACGCGGAGGAATGGAACGGCGTCCCCTGTACGCGCGTAACCGTGGACCGGACCGGCGCGGCGGGCGGGAAACTTTTTTTCACCCTCTGGCTCAAACAGTCGGACGGAACCCCGTTGCGCGGGGAAATCGCCGTGGAGGAGCAAACTGTCATGACGGCGGAGTTTACATCCTTCGCGTTTTCTGATATAATGGCGGAGGAATCCGCGCCGGGGGAAGGGTGAGGCCTTGCCACGCGCGGACGCAAACGGAAGGAGGAGTATTTCTTATGGAAGAAGAGATATTGCGCCGGACATGGGCGGAAATCGACATGGACGCCCTGTCCCACAATTACCGGGCCGCGCGGGAGAAAATCGGACCCGGCGTCAAATATCTGGGCGTGGTCAAGGCGGACGCGTACGGCCACGGGGCGGTACAGGTCGCGCGCAAGCTCCAGACGCTGGGCTGTGACTATCTGGCGGTGTCAAGTCTGGATGAGGCGCGGGAACTCCGGCGCGGCGGAATTACCATGCCGGTCCTGATTTTGGGCCACACGCCCCCGGAAATGACCCGCCAACTGATACAATACGATTTGACGCAGACGGTCTCCGCGCTGGCAAAGGCGGAGGCCTACAGCAAGGAGGCGGAGGCGGCCGGCGGTACTCTGCGGGTACATATCAAAGTGGACACGGGGATGTCCCGTCTGGGCTTCCTTGTGCGGGGAGGACACTTCGCGGACGGCGTGCGCGCGATTGACACGGCCTGTGCCCTGCCCGCGCTGGACCCGGAAGGAATCTTTACACACTTTTCCTCTTCCGATTCGGACGCCCCGGAGGACATTTCCTATACCATGGAGCAGTTTTCCTTGTTTACCGCCGTGCTGGACGCCCTCGCCGCGCGCGGACGTTCCTTCCGGCTCCGCCACTGCGCCAACAGCGGCGCGCTGGCCCGTTATCCGGAAACCTACCTTGACATGGTCCGCCCCGGTATCGCCCTTTACGGACTCGGCGACGATGCCCCCGCCCTCGGCCTGCGGCCGGTCATGTCCCTGTACTCCTGCGTCTCCACGATTAAGGTCTTTGACGCGGACACGCCCGTCAGTTACGGACGCCTCTACCGTACCCCGGACCGGCGGCGGATCGGCGTACTGCCCATTGGCTACGCGGACGGACTGTTCCGGAGCTTCTCGAACCGGCTCCGGCTTTGGAGTCCGTACGGACCCGCGCCCATTCTGGGCCGTATCTGCATGGACATGACCATGGTTGACCTGTCCGGACTGCCGGATGTGCGGGTCGGCGACGCCTTGGAAGTGTTCGGCCCCCATCAGTCCGCCAACGCCCTCGCCGCCTTCGCGGACACCATTCCCTATGAACTCGTCTGCGCCGTCAGCAAGCGCGTCCCCCGCCTCTACATGGAACAGGGAAAGGTAACGGAACGGAGCCTCCGGATTCTCGGACAGGCTGTCTCTTGAAACATATTTTCGTCTTTCAGCCCCGCACCCTCCCGCCCCGCTTGACATAGGATGTCAGGGCGGCAACACGGAATTTGTCCCCCGCCGGGTATAAATTCCGTCCCTGTGTGGGAGACTGAAAGTGGCCCTGTCGCGGGTCTCCGGGACAGCGGGTACTTCTTTCGGTGGAGTGTGAACTTTGTGGATACGACTGTCAAACGCGGCGACATTTACTACGCCGACCTCTCCCCCGTGGTAGGCAGCGAACAAGGCGGCGTCCGGCCCGTGCTGATTATCCAGAACGATACCGGCAACCGCTACAGCCCTACTGTGATTGCGGCGGCGATTACTTCCCAGACCGGGAAGGCGCGCCTCCCCACTCACATAGACCTTCCTGTCAACGCCAACTCCGGCCTAAGCCGGAACTCCGTCATTCTGCTTGAGCAGATCCGGACGCTTGATAAAAAGCGTCTGCGCGAACGGATGGGACACGTTGAGGAGAACATGATGACCAAAGTGGACGCGGCCATAGCGGTAAGTTTTGGCCTGCCCCACGACCAACTGGTATAAAACCGCGCCCTTTCGGAAACTCCGGAAGGGCGTCAGCCTGTTCATGGCGCGTCAAATTTTTGCGCCGCCTCGTAATCGTCCAGCGCCTGTAAGATGTCGTCCGGGTTGAGCACCCACGCCACGCGGACATTGTCCGGGTCCAGAATGCGGTAATGCGATTTCAGGAGCGGGAGGTTATGCTGTTGCACCCGCCAGCCGTCAATATTGACGATGTCCGTAAAGAGCACGTCCCCGCCCATGGTGGGCAGTCGCAGATTGATGTTGCTGAAGTTTGTGACCCGGATAAACTCCCCGATTTCCGCGCCGGTCGGGAAAAGCCGCTTCATCTGGTTGCGAATCTGGATGTTGATTTTACTGAAATGGTTCTTCATGATGAAAACGTCCTCCCGGTTGAGTTGTTTCATGGTGTCGCGGTAACCGGAGACCATACTGTTCCGGATGGCGGACGGCGTGAAGTTGAACGTCCCGCTGAACAGGTTGCCCAAGTGGTCGAGGGGCTGTAACGGCGTAATTTGGGCGTCAGGGTAGCGTTCCGGAACGTTCGGGCCTTTGAGCGGATTCTTCCGGGGGCCAAAGGAGAAGTCACTGTCCAAGGAAGAGAGCAGGATATTCCGGTATCCGTTTTGATAAAGGGGCGCGATCGGGACATTGCCGTCCGACAAAAAAGCAATGCCCCCGTCTAAATATTGCGATGCTCCGATAGCCTGACGTCCATATACAAGGGGCAGGGCCGAAGTAGCCAGCAGACATTCTATCTGTTGCGGTTCGGGGAGACGGTTTAACGCGCGCCACTCCAACGAGAGCGTGTCCACGTTGAACACGCCGACATAAACGTTGAGGGGGCTGTCGGACAGCCGGCGCAAGGGCAGGGAGCGTAAAATCCGACGTAGCCCGTCTCTGGAAAAAAGTCCGTCCTCGTCCGCGCCTCCCCATTGAAAGACGTCCCGCTCCCGGACCGAATACCATATCTGTTTGGCCTTCCGAAAGTCCCCGAGCGCAAAAAGGGCGGCGTTCAGTCCGCCTATGGACGTCCCGGACACGGCCCGTATGGAAGTCAGACAGCCCAGCTCGTCCAGCGCCTTCCATACGCCGATTTGATACGCCCCTTTTCCGCCGCCGCCGCAAAAAGCCAAGGAATCAAATGAAAATTTTCTCATCTTCATATCGCGTCCTTCCGGCGCTTTTCCTCATCTTCGGGGAGCATTTTACAGGATTCCTTGTAAAATGTCAATTACAATTTCCGTATGCGCGCGGCGGCGAATTTCCCCGCCCGATGGGACAGGCGCGTACATTTTTTTGAATTTTTGAAAATTCGCTCTTGACAAGCCGCCGGAAATGTGGTATCTTATGTCTGTAAGTTAGTTTAAGCTAACTTACGCCTCATAATATCTCCTTTCCCCTCACAGACCGTCCCCGGCGCGCGCCGGGGACGCTCCATTTTTTTCCGCGTATGTTTCCGCGCGTCCGGCGCACAATACTGGCGCGGCGGGACAAAACCATCCGCCACGGAAGGAGCGGCCCCTATGCTGACCAGACGCACGGACTTGGCGCTCGAAGCCTTTGAACTCTGGCGGGAAAGCGCCGAAGCCACCACACGTCTGACGGGCGTCCGTTCAAGGGAGCGCGCCTCGGACGGCTACCCGGTAACGAAGGTAGAGATATTGAACCGGCGCGGAGAAGCGGCGCTGGGACGCCCTGTCGGCACTTATGTCACCATTGACCTGAGCGCCTACTGGAAGCGGACCCCTGACTTCTTCCCGCGCGCGGTACGCGCCACCGGACGCGCGTTAAAGGCCATGTTGCCGCGGACGGACGGGGCCGTTCTGGTCGTTGCGCTCGGCAACGCGGATATGACGCCCGACTCCGTGGGACCGTTAGCGGCGCAAAGCGTGCTGGTGACGCGCCACCTGATCGCGGATATGCCGCGTCAGTTCGCGGGATTCCGCCCGGTGGCGGCGTTCCGTACGGGCGTACTGGGCGCCACGGGCGTGGAGACGGCGGAAGCGGTCCGGGGACTGGCGGAGCGGATACGGCCCGCGCTGGTCATTGCGATAGACGCGCTGGCGTCCCGCCGCGGGGCGCGCCTGTGCAACACCGTGCAGTTGTCGGACACCGGCATTTTACCGGGTTCGGGCGTGGGAAACCACCGTTCCGCGCTGGACCGTAAAAGTCTTGGCGTGCCGGTACTGGCCATCGGGGTGCCGACCGTGGTGGACGCCGTGACGCTGGCGGCGGATTTGCTGGAAGAGCACGGACAGACCCTGAATGAAACGGCGTTGCGGACCGGCCACGGCGGCCTGATGGTCACGCCGCAGGATATTGACGCGAAAGTCCGGGAACTTGCCAAAGTCGTGGGATATGGCGTCAACTGGGCCTTGCAGGACTTGGAAGTTGAGGACATCAGCTCCCTGTTGGCCTGAACGCGGGAGGGGATTTCCCCTCCCGTACATTGTCACGCGCCGATGGGTCCGGCTATGGGCCATAGTTGGTAATCAGGACTTCCCGGCCGGTTCTTTTACGCGCGTCCCGGTTGATCTGGCGGCGCGCGTCAAGGACTTGCGCACGGTACCCGGCGTACAGGGACCGCACGAGCGGGACGTCACTGTTGGAGAGCATGACCTTCGCGCCGATACGGTCCAGACGCCGGAACAGTGCGGCCAGTCGCTCGTGGTCGGCGGGAGAGAAACCGCCGGTCGTGTAGTCCGTAAAGGACGCCGTGGGGCTTTCGGGGACATAGGGACTGTCAAAGTACACGAAATCCCCCGCCGACACCCCCGCGCAGGCCTCTTCAAAGTCAAGACAGGTCAGCGTGACATCGGACGTCCGGAGATAGTCCGAAATGGCGCGGAGGTTGCTTTCTTGGACGGATTTCCCGCCCGTCCGGTTGTTGTAAGGCACGTTGAAGCGTCCCTTGCGGTTGACGCGGTACAGGCCGTTGTAACAATGCTTGTTGATCCATATCATCAGGGCGGCGCACTCGGCGTCAAAGGCGCGCGCCGCCACTTTTTCGTTGTAGCGTTCCCGGAGGGCGTAATAGGACGTTTTGCCGCAGGGCGCGGCGTCCAGTTCGCGGACGCGCTCAATGACGCCTTCCACGGAATCGCGGATCTGTGCGTACAGGTTCATTAACGGCTCGTTCCGGTCGTTGACGGACGCCCGCGCGGGCGTGAGGCCAAAGAGCGCCGCGCCCCCGCCTACGAACGGCTCATAGTAACGGCGGTACGCGGCGGGCATGGTTCCCGCGATATGGTCCAATAACTGCGTCTTGCCGCCCGCCCATTTCAGGACCGGGGAGAGTTTTCCTTTCTGCATTCGCGGACACCCCTTTTGTCAACGCGCATTTTACCACAAATCCGCCGGTTCCACAAGAAAAATTGTCCGAATTTTTACTTGACAGGGCGCGTGTGCGGAACTATAATACTATATACCCGTATGAAAAGTTGGTTATTCGCCCGGACAGGAGGAATTTTGACATGGCTCACATTTACACATCCGCCGATCAGCTCATTGGCGCCACGCCTCTGCTCGAACTCCGCCGCATAGAGGCCAAGGACGCGCCGCAAGTCAGACTGTTGGCAAAACTGGAATATTTCAACCCGGCCGGAAGCGTCAAAGACCGGATTGCCAAGGCCATGATTGACGATGCCGAGGAAAAGGGAATCCTGAAGCCGGATTCCGTGATTATTGAGCCGACTTCCGGCAATACGGGAATCGGACTGGCGTCCGTGGCGGCGGCGCGGGGCTACCGGATTATTATCGTCATGCCGGAGACCATGAGTCTGGAACGCCGCCAGCTTATGAAGGCGTACGGCGCGGAACTGGTCCTGACGGAAGGCGCAAAAGGCATGAAGGGCGCCATTGCGCGCGCGGACGAACTGGCCAAAGAAATCCCGGGCGCGTTCATTCCGGGGCAGTTCGTCAACCCGGCCAACCCGGCGGCACACCGCGCCACGACCGGGCCGGAAATCTGGGCCGATACGGACGGACAGGTCGACATCTTTGTTGCCGGCGTTGGGACCGGCGGCACGCTGACCGGCGTTGGGGCGTATCTGCGGGAAAAGAATCCGAAAGTGCGCATCGTTGCGGTGGAACCGGCCAGTTCTCCGGTTTTGAGCAAGGGCGTGGGCGGGTCCCACAAGATACAGGGAATCGGCGCGGGATTCGTGCCCGAAGTGCTGGACACGGGCGTGTATGACGAAGTCATTGCCGTGGAGAATGACGCCGCCTTTGTCACGGGACGGCGGGTCGGCCGCGAGGAAGGCGTACTGGTCGGGATATCGTCCGGGGCGGCGTTGTGGGCGGCTCTGGAAGTGGCGAAGCGTCCCGAAAGCGCGGGCAAGACCATTGTCGTACTCTTCCCCGATACCGGGGACCGTTACCTGTCCACGCCGCTGTTTGCCGATTGACGGCGTTCCCCTGTCCGGAGACGGACGGGGGAAACTTTTTGCGGAAACGGGGAACCTTTTTCCGCCGCGTACGTCTAAAGGGACAGAACCCCGCGCCGTATACGAATATCTGTCAGTATGACAAGAGGAGGATAACAATGAAACGATGGGTATCCCTGTTACTGGGGCTGGCCATGGCGGCAACCAGCGTATTTCCGGCGTTCGCGGCCCCGGAGACGGCCGTTGCGGAGCCGCTTCCGCTCGCCGCCGACACGCAGGACGCCAGATTGAAAAACGTCACGGAACTGGTCAAAGGTACGCTCGACCTTGACACCGATGCCTTCACGAACTTCAACGGCAACCTCTCCGAAGAGGAACTGGGCGTTGTGTGGAGCCTGAACTGGTCCGGCGACAATGCCTCCATGAACGTGGAGGCGCTGGACGATGGCGCCGTCATTTCCTACTGGTACAACGACAATCAGGAGAATTACCGCTACAACCCCTATCTGCCCACCTTCCCGAAACTGGACGCGCAGGCCGCGAAGGCCGCCGCGCGGACGTTTCTTGACCGCGTACTTGACGCGTCCGTTGAGTCCGTGACGCTGGAGGACCCGCAGACCGCCGGACAGTTGAACAGTACCGGCGCCTACTTTTCCGGTACGATTGCCCTGAACGGACTGCCGTCCCCGCTGTCGTACTCCATCACCGTCCGGGGGAGCGACAACCGGGTGACCAACTTCCGCCGCGACGCCCCCTCACAACGTTATCTGGGCGGGATTCCGTCCGCCACGCCTTCCGTGACGCGGGACAGCGCCGCCGCCAAACTCAAGGACACGTTAGACCTTGAATTGCTCTACGTCACCGCCAACGCCAACCGCCCCAAAGAGACCAAACACGCCGTACTCCGCTACGTCCCCACGGATTACGAGACGCGTTACGTGGACGCGCAGTCCGGCGAACTCAACGGCGCGGACGACCTGTTTTATTACCGTAACGACCGGGGCGGGGCGGTCCCGGAAGCGACCATGGAGATGGAGGACAGCGCGTCCGGCAGCGCGGCGCGGAAGTCCCTCAACGAAACCGAACTGACCGGCGTTGACAAGCTCAGGGACGTGCTGTCCACGGACGCCTTGGATGCCAAAATCCGCGCCGAGAGCGCGTACAAACTGGACGGCTACAAAATTTCCACGTCCAATTACCGCCTTGTCAAGAACGCCGATGACACCGAGGACATTTTCTGTACCATCCGCTACACCACCGGCGAGGACGCCGCCGCCGACCGTAAAGTAAGCGACATCCGCGCGGACCGTATCTTTCAAGTGGACGCGCGGACCGGGGAAGTCAAGTCCCTGAGCAGTTACGGACGCTGGGACGAGGACCGCGTCCCGGCTGTCCGGCAGTCCGGCGCGCAGACGGTCGCCGAAGCGTTCCTGTCGCGCTACACCCCCCACGCGGACGCAATGCCGCTGTACGATGTCGCGGACGAGACCGCCAAGGGCGCGCCGTCCTACAGCTTTACCTTTACGCGGAAAGAAAACGGCTACTTTTTCCCGGAAAACCAGTGCGTGATTCAAATTGACGCCGACACGGGCGCGGTATGCGGCCTGACGTTCGCATGGGACGAGGACGTCAACTTTGACGGGACCGAAAATCTGGTCTCCAAGCAAACCGCGCTGGACGCGTGGATGGACACCTACTCTGTCATACTGGCCTACCGGAGCAAGTCGCGCAAGCTGGACCCCCTGTCGGGCAGTGACATAGAGTCGAAACTGATTACGCTGGGCTATGAACGCTTCCAAGTCCTGTTCCTGAGCTACGGACTGGAACGCGAAAACCACTGTCCGGGCATTGACGCCAAGTCCGGAAAACCCGTGGAGCCGGAAGCCGCCGACAATGAAATTGTCTATTCGGACCTTGACGGCGCGGAGGCGGCCGCCGAAATCCGGAAACTGGCCGATTATAACGTTGGCTACACCGGCGGGGAATTCCGCCCGAACATCAGCCTGACGCAGTGGGACGCGGTCTGCCTGATTGCCTCCACGCGCGGCTGGCTCCTGAACCCCGATGACGTGACGCCCGAGGAGAAGAACAACGTCTACGGCCTCATCTACAACATGGGCGGCATGACCCCGGACGCGCGCCACGAGGACACCGTCATGACGCGCGGCGAACTGGTGAAACTGCTTCTGGACTGTAGCGGATACCGTGCCGTGGCCGGTCTGAGCGGAATTTTCACCTGTGACTATGCCGACAAAGACAGCATTGCCGCGCAGGATATGGGTTACGCGGCGCTGGCGCAGGCCTTGGGACTGGTACGGGGCGCGTACAACGCCAAGGAGACGGTACGCCGCGGGACCGCCGCCGTTATGCTCTGCCGCGTCATGGAGCGCGAAATTTGATACGCAAAGCCGGACTTGCTCGAAGTCCGGCTTTTACGCGTCATCCTATGGAAACCGGGTACGGGGCGCACAGCGGACGGCAAGCGGCGTCAAAAAGCATAACGCGGGCCGTCCGCGTTCCGGCGGGCGCGGAGTGCGACACGGTCCCGGCGTTGGCCGGTACGTTTTGCGTAAAGGCGGAGAGAAACTTTCCGTCCGCGTCAAAGTACGAGACAGCCAGCGTGACGGCCTCCGGGTTGCTTACCGTGACTTTCTCCGCCGTGGCGGCTGTAATCGCGTACGGATTTTTGACGAACGTCACGGAAATATTGTGCTTTGTGATGACGTTCCGGAAGGTGTATTCCGGCAACGGGCCGAGGTCCGAGCCGTCCACCCGTACGGACTGAATCGCGTAACCCGGGTCGGGCGTAATCACAAACTTACGTTCTTCCCCGGCGGGTACGCGGGTGTCTCCGGCGGGGCTGATACTGCCGCCCGTTCCGGCGTACGCCGTGATGACGTAGGTAATCTGCGCCGCGCCGTTGATGGAAAGCGACTCAATGTTACAGTTGGAAAACGCGGGCGCGCCGTCCTGATTCAAGGAAATTTCAATGGTCTGTCCCTGTCCGGTACCGCTGAGGGTGACGTTTTTGTAGCGGATGTCCTCAAAGTCGGATTCCAGAGAGATGGAGTAGGTGTCGGTCACGGACGCGTTTTCGACCATGACGCTGTTTGACTTTGTCTCATCGTCCACGGCGAACGAAACCGTACTTGCGCTCGTGGTGATGCTCGCGCTCATGCGCTGGTCGGTCATGCTGGCCTCTAACGTAATATCATCGCCGGAAGTAATGCTGTAGTAGTCCTTGGGCAGAAAGATGGTACGCTCCTTGGGCCAGCGCATGGACAGCTCCGGCATTTCAAACACATCGGCGCGGTCCGTGACCAGTTGCCCGTCCACCAGTTTCGCGACCTCTTCCTCGTCATAGTTCACAATGGACAGGTTTTCGGCGTTGACGGTCAGCGTCTGGTTCATGACTTTCGGGTTCCCGCGGTTCTCCCAGATGTTTTCCAGCACTTCATAGGGTACGTACGCAATGGAAGAGGACGCGTCCCCCCAGAGTCCATAGCCGCCCATGTCGTAGCTCCACGCGTTCCAGTCGTTCCCGCTCTTGCGAAGGGTAAGGTAGCGTAACTGGCCGGGATGGTTGCAGTCATAGACCCGGATTCTGCTTTCCGTGTCGCTGACGTCCTCCGTGCCGATTCCCAACAGCGCGTGGCCGCCCACCCGATTTTTGACAATGGCAAGGAGCGTGGGACGGCCTTTTCCGGCGGCCTCTTTCACCGCCTGATAAAGCGGGTTGAGCGTCTGACCGTGGGAAAAGGAACGGTCACGGCGCGCTCTGGCGAAGGCTTCCGTGTACTGCGCCGTCTGCATGGCCTCCACGAAGGTACGTACGGACATTTCCGCGTTTTTGTCGCCAACGCTCAGGGCGTACACGCTCCCCTTGCCGAAGTCGGACGGGTTCAGATTCTTGTCGGCAAAGAACAGCGCCGCGCTTGCCGACATCCCCGCGCAGTTGCCGCTCCATACCGAAGTTTTCGCCACGCGGGCGTACTGCGCTTTGCCCGCGACCGTCTTTCCGAAAATCAGGAAGAAGGATTCCGGCGGGATGGGATAGCTTTTGCTTCCGGGTCCGCGCGAACTGTAGCCGAAATCGGCCATACTGTTTCCGAAGGCGTAGGCATCGCGGGCAACGTCAAACGCTTGCGCGGTCTTGGCGGTAAAGTAGCCGGGGGCGGACGGCGCGTCAAGGCGGGCGTATTCGGCGCCGACATGGCCGCTGTCAAATTTGGCGCCGTTTCCGCCGGACAGGGCCGCGCAGCCCGCGAACATATTTTCACTGTTTGTCACCGCGGCGGTCGTGAACTTGCCGGACGCGTACACGGTTTTCAGGGCGGAGCAGCCGTAGAACATGGAACTCATATCCGTGACCTTGGACGTGTCGAAGCCGGAGACGTCCAGCGCGGTAAGGCCCGTACAGCCGCTGAACATTCCGCTCATGTCCGTGACATTGGACGTGTCGAAGCCGGAGATGTCCAGCGTACGCAGGCCCGCGCAGGCATGAAACATATAATTCATATCCTCCGCGTTGGACGTATTCCAGCCGGAGACGTTCAGCGCGGAGAGCGCAGAACAGCCGAAGAACATAGAAGAAAGGTCCGTGGCCGCGGAGGTATCGAACCCGGAGACGTCCAGCGTCTTGAGCGCGGAGCAGTTGACAAACATACCGTCCATGTCCTCGACCTTGGACGTGTCGAAGCCGGAGACGTCCAGCGCGGAAAGCGCGGAACAGCCGTAAAACATACTGGACATATCCACGACCCGCGAAGTGTCCAGATTTTTGATATGGTCAATACGCGTCAGGTTTTCGCACTCGTCAAACCACAGGGACGTGGATTTCGGGGCAAGGGGGGCGGCAAAGCGTACCGTGCGGATTTCCTTCCGGGCGTCCCGCCACGGCGGCAGAATTCTGTTTTCGTAGTCGTACTCCGCCTCCAAGTCGACATTGTACGCTTTAGAGAGCGTTTTTCCGGTTTCCGGCGTACTGCCATTCTGAAACACCATGGCACCGTCCGTATACAGAAGGGCGTACACATTGGAGGCGGCGGAAAGGCGGAAGTCGGCAAGGGGCGCAAGCGAAAGGGGCTTACCTGTGGAGCCGGTCACACTGGTTTTGGTCACGTCCGTGTCGAACGTGAACGCCGCTCCGCTGTCGAGTATCCGAAACGCCATACGGGCCAGTACCAAGGATTCCCCGGCCTTAAGCGTATAGTACGCCGTGCCGGCCGCGGCAACGGCAACAACGGTATTTTCCGTATTCGTATTGCCCACGCCGGACCATGCGTAAGTCTCCTGATCCATCAGGTCTCCGGAAATCTGGTACGGATTCCTTACAAACGGCGATGTACCCGTGTAGGGCGTGACTTTGGTCGCGTCATAATAGAGTGTGGCCGCGTATCCGGAAATATCGACCGCCGCCGTACTGCCGTTGCGGAAGCCAATCGTCAGGACCACAATGTCCCCTTTGTCGGCGCGGGTTACTTCGGCTTCCTCGCCGGTAAACGCGGTTCCTTCTGTCAGTTTCTGCACTTTCAGAACGGTCAGTTCATAGCCGCTGTTGGCCGCGTCCGCCGGAAGGAGCAGCATACCCGGCAGTACGGCCAGTATCAGGAGCGCGGAGAACAGACGTTGAAATATTCGCATAATAGAAGCCTCCTTTTACAAAATCAACGCGTTTTGGCAAGCGGTCTGGAGTCCGCGTCCAGCAGGAACACCGACACTTTCGCCGCGCCGCTCAAGTCCATCGCGGCGCCGTAAGTTCCGGCTACCGATATGTCCCGGAGCACGGACACGCGTAAAAACCGGTTCTGGACGTCAAAGGCCGTGAAATACAGCCGCGCGCCTTCCCCGGGGTCGCCGTTGACGGTCACGGACACAACGCCGTTGACAATCTTCGCTTCGGAGAGGGACAAATTGTCCTGAACCGTGATACGCTCGCCCCCGGCAAGGTAGGCGTCTGTCAGGCCCGGGTTGTCCCGATTGTAGTACACGGCGTACCAGTCGCCGGAGTCGCCCGCCGTCCACGCGTCCACGGAAAAGACGCAGTAGCCTTCCGCGTCCACGCTGTAATTCCCGGAATTCTGGTCGTAACGTTTGACGCCGCCGGAAGTCGTTGCCTGATAGAGTTCCACGGCGTCCATACCAATCATGTAACGCCAAAGCCGGAACTGTCCGGGGGCGCCGCTGTAGGGCGTTGCGGGCGTGACGGTGAAAATACCGGTCTGGGCGTCCACGACATAGGGAACGGAGACGCTTTGAAGCAGTCCGTTCGGGTCAGAGAGCTTGACAGACAGGGCGGAGACGTCCACAGAGGCGGTCCAACGCTGACGGGTACGGTCCAGCGTCCAGTCTCCTTTGACGGCGGCGGAGAGGGAGCGGTTGTCCTCCGTGGTAACGCCGATGCTTCGGGGCAGAAGCGCGGCCAGTTTGGAGAGCGTGTCCGCGTCCGTATAGGCGGACGTGAGGTGGAGCGTACGCCACGGGCTGGCGTGCACGCCCGTGACAACGGCCGTGGAGTACGCGCCCGCGTCAAAGAAGTTCACCTGATACGAAAACGCTTGCAGGCTCGCGCCGGACTTGTCTTTCAGGCCCGTAATGGTCACGGTATAGCTTCCGTCATAGCTCTGTACGCCGTCCGGGCGGAAGATGATACAGTTGGAAACGCCGTAGTTGCCGGTATCCACGTGGAAGTACGGGCCGGAGTCGGCGGCTGTATACGAGTCCGTGCCGGAGAACGTCCACGTTTTCCCATCGCTCCCGCGCCGGAGCGTAAGCGTCAAGTCGGACAGTACCGGGGTGGAGTAACGGCTTTTGTTCAGGGACACGCTCCAAGCCTGTGAGGCGTCAAGGAGGCCGGCGGGGAAGTTGCCGGAGGCGGGCCACGCGACAAAGTCATAATTTCCGGCGGCGGCGCTCCGGTCGAATACTTTTTCCGTACTGCGGCCGTTGGCGTAGCCGAAACCGATTTTGCCCATAGTGGGGTTCAACTGCCAGCGGCGGTGCCCGAGGCGGTTAATGTTGCCGCTGTCGGAATCGTCCATGAAGCCGTCCACGGCGCCGGTGAGCGTGTAGCCCCACGCGATGTTGCTGGAAGCGGCGGCCTCCTTGCCCTTCTCATAAAACGCGTCATCCATGTCGGCGGGCTGGGCGGGGGAGTGCGCGAAATTGGACACGGCCAGCAGAACCGCGCCGTATTGCGCGTTTTCGTTGAGGGCGTCGTCAAGGGCAACGGGAGAAAGTCCGGCGATACGCCGAAGGGCGTTCAGGCGTCTGAGGGCGGCCTGTAACGCTTCCGCTTTGAGTTTGCCGGGGGCGTAGGGGGACTTGAGGGAAGGCGTGACATCATAGAGTTCCGCCGGGAGCGTGAGCGGACTTTCCGAGAGCAGAGCGCCGATTTCCTGACGGGAGAGTTTGGACAGGTCCTTGTCCCCGCTGTAGAGGTTGGCGCCGGACGCCGCCTGTACGCCGTTTCCGTCATAGAGCGTGGCTTCCTCTTCCGTGGGCATAAGGGGCGGTTCGCCGAGACAGGGCGCCGCGTACGCCCACGCCGAGAGCGTCAGAATCAGCCATCCGGCCAGCAGGACGCGCCGGAAAAGTGTTTGGGTCATATGGAATTCCTCCTTTGTGATGAGAATCGTTTTGGGAAATACACTATTCTAATTTTATCATAGCAGATTACGGCAAAAAAAACAAGCCGCGCGGAGTATGTATAAAATTTTCATTGGCAAGTCATCGCCTGTGGTATGATGTGATTGGTCAAAAACGCAGAAAGCAGGCGAACGTAATGACTATAACATATGAACTAGATTTGAGCAAGAGCAATATCGCAGATTTTTCGGAACTGACGTTGGCGGTTCTGAAACAGCTTATGAAAATCGGACAGGAATCGAACAAAGCGGTCAATGCTATTGCCATTCCACGCTTCCTAATGAAGTATGGCTCAAACGCTTGACCGCTTGTCAGTCCTTTGTGAATTTGAAATTTTAACATTTTAACTCGCGTTTGTGCAAAACATAGGGGTCTTTTTGCGCTTCTGTCTCTTTCCTTCTCCGAATGCGCCCCTGTCTCCCTTTGCCAACGATTACTACACACATGGGGCTGTCTCAAAATGTTGAGGCAGCCCCTGACTGGAATATAATGGAGAATCAAAAAATACGACAGCCGCTTCCAAAGAAGCGGCTGAAGGCGTATGATAGAGCTATGCGCATTTACACTAACAAAACGCGGGAAGATGATAACATCTTTGAGGGAGAATATCAAGTGAAAATTCCCGCAAGCGTTGCCATTTCAAAGGAGGATATGGGTTTCCGGCGTTTCCTTCTGCGCGGCAACGTCAAGGTTGAGGCGGAATGGACGCGCATGGCCATTGCCTGTAATATTCTGAAACTGTTCCATAAGATGAGTACGGGACGCTTGGGAACCTGTCTGGCCGTCCCAACCGGTTTTTTAGAGGGCAGCGCGTAATTCCCACGTCCGAAACAACGCAAATAGACTCCACTACCAGAGAGGCTTTTCCGCCCCTCCGGTAGTTTTACGCTTTTTTTAAGAGAAACTTCCCATCATTCCTGTTTTTGAGGGCTTTTCCGTCATTAGCCAGAAAATATCAGCGATTTCCAATATTTTCCTGTTTTGAGACAGCCCCGTTTCATTTTACTTGGGCGTAATATCGCCGGCGCGGGTCAACGCCCACTTTGTCATCACGGGTCCGACCAGTTCATAAACCAGCACAGCGAAAAGCACAATGTTGCGAATCAGCGGCCCGTCTTCCGGCAGTTCCGAGGCCGTCACGCACATACCAAGAGCCACGCCCGCCTGCGGAAAAAGCGTAACGCCGAGATACTTTACAATCTTAGGCGCACAGCCCGCCATAAGGCTCGATTCTCTTGCGCCGAAGTATTTTCCGAAACTGCGCGAGAGAATGTACGCAACGCCGACCAGCGCCGAAGCGGGCTGCGCAATCACGCCAAGTTCCAGTTCCGCGCCTGAGAGCACAAAAAAGAGGACCATCAGCGGGGAGGACCATTTGTCAGCGCGGTCCATAATCTCATCAGACAGCGGACAAAGGTTGCAAAAGACGCTTCCGAGCATCATGCACACCAGCAGCGGTGAAAAGCCCTGCGTCAGCGGTCCGATGGGGAAGGAGAGCTTTGAGAGGGCAACGGTCAGGAATACGAAGCCTATAGTCATGGCCACGCGGTTACGGTTGGAATGGAACAGTTTTTCGAGTTTCGTTAGAACCCAACCGGCCAGCGCGCCGAGCAGAAGGGAACCAATGATTTCCAGAACAGGATTGACAACGATAGTATAAAAATCGACCGCGCCGGAAGTAAGCGCCTTGGCAACGCCAAAGGAAACGGCGAAAAGCGCGAGGCCTACCGCATCGTCAAGCGCGACAATCGGCAAAAGCAAATCGACCAGCGGTCCCTTGGCCTTGTACTGGCGCACGACCATGAGCGTGGCGGCGGGAGCGGTGGCGGCGGCAATGGCTCCAAGGGTGATTGCGGCGGGCAAAGACAGAACATCGGGGCGCAACGCGTAGAACAGGAAAAGCGCAATGTCGACACAGACGGTAGTGATGACGGCTTGCAGTACGCCAACCTCAACGGCTTGCCGTCCGGTCGCTTTCAGTTGCGCGACCCGAAACTCGTGCCCAATGGAGAAGGCGATAAAGCCCAAGGCCACATCGGAAATCAGCCCCAAATTCTTCAGGCTGGCATAGTCCTCAAAGCCGACTCCCGGAATGCCAAGTCCGCCGAGCAGATAGGGGCCAATCAATACGCCCGCTATGAGATAAGCCGTCACGTCCGGCAGACGCCAGCGGTTGAGCAGGCGAGTCAACATCAGTCCGGCGAAAATTGCAATGGACAGGGACAATAATACGGTCATAGCGCATTACCTCTTTTCTCAGATGGCGTAATTATACCTCTTACGATGGCAAAGCGCAAGCTGAAAAGAGCCATGTCACGTTTGTTTCATAAATATGGAAATAAATTCCAAGTAGTCAAGCGGCGCATTTTATGATAAACTCCGTTTTTATCCAGTTGACGCCGTTTTCCGCTTCGATCAAATAGTCCTTAATAGGACGGGGAAAACCGCCTCTTTCGATAATCAACATTTTTTCAATCCTGCACCACTTCCAACTGTCGGGAATCTCAAACGAGATTTCATCCTCCGTAATTTCCGGCAGAGGCTTTTCTTTTTTGAGCTTCCCGGACTGTATCAGGCGGCGTTTTTCCGCCTGAATCGCCCGGTACAGTTCCTCCCCCGTGCCCTCTTCGGGACGCTGTTCCACAAGTTTCCCCTGTATCGCCCGTTGCAGAACGCTGTTTTTCAATTCCTGCGGGGTCATGTTCGGCTCCTTTCGCTGCGAAAGCCTGACGCGTTTTCATTGTAATGCCATACGCAAAGCGCGGAATCGGTTCCGGTTACTCCTCAATTTGATAAGCGCAACTTATGACAATGGCTCTGTGACGTAGTTTGTTTGTTCCGCGCGGCGCAATCATTGCGCATTCCCCTGAGAGTACCGGCGAAAATTCTGCCGGAACGTGAATAAACCCGCCGCGGACGGTCCATACTTCCCGGGAAAGGACGGTGTTACCTATGCTTCCCCGTACATCACAAAGGCAAAGAGACCTCTTACTGGCCGCCGGACTGTTTCTGCTGGCCCTGTTTCTGAACAGCGGCGCGGCCGCCCTTCGGACACAGGAGCGTTTGTCCGACAAGATCATCCGGCTCCACGTGCTGGCCAACTCCGATACCCCGGAAGACCAGTCCGTGAAACTGCTGGTCCGGGACCGGATCCTCTCCGACACCGCGCCGCTTCTGGAACGCGCCCGGACGCGCGCGGAAATGGAAACGCTTCTTGACGCGTATCTGCCGGAACTGGCGGACGGCGTCCGGCGGACGCTCTCCGACTGCGGCTGTGCCTGTCCCGTGACGCTCGAACTCCGGGAGACCGAGTTTCCCACGCGCCGCTATGACACCTTCGCGCTTCCCGCCGGGCACTATCTCGCCTTGCGCGCCGTCATCGGGGACGGAGCCGGTCAAAACTGGTGGTGCGTGGTGTTTCCCCCGCTCTGCGGCGCGGAGACGGTGTCCGGAGACTTTACGGCGGAAGAAATCGGACTCATACGGCGGAAAAATACGGCCTGTGTCCTGAAATTCCGCGCCGTGGAATGCTGGGAGAGGCTCCGGCAGAAATTGCGGACGGAGTGAAAAAGTCCGGACAGGTTACGGGCCTGTCCGGACCTTCCTTATTTGGTCCCGAAAATACGATCCCCGGCATCGCCCAGACCGGGCAGAATGTAGCCGTGTTCGTTCAGGCCCTTGTCCAACGCGCCGCAGTAAATTTCCACGTCCGGGTGGTCCTGCTGGATACGCTCCACGCCCTCCGGCGCGGCCAGAAGTACCATCAACTTAATGTTTCGACAGCCCCGTTTCTTCATCTCCGCAATGGCCGCGGACGCGCTTCCGCCGGTGGCCAGCATGGGGTCTACGACCAGAATATTCCGTTCGGCAATGTCCTTGGGCATTTTGCAGAAGTAGACATGGGGCTGTAAGGTTTTCTCGTCCCGGTACATCCCGATATGTCCCACGCGGGCGCTTGGCACCATCCGGAGCACGCCGTCAACCAGTCCCAAACCGGCGCGCAGAATCGGCACAACCGCGAATTTCTTGCCCTTGAGCGTGGGAACTTCCGCCGTACACAGCGGCGTCTCTACGGTTTTCGTAGTCAGAGGCAGGTTCCGCGTGGCCTCGTAAGTGATGAGCATGCCGACTTCCGAGACCAGTTCGCGGAAGTCCTTGACGCTGGTGTTTTTGTCGCGAAGAATGCTCATCTTGTGCGCCAGCAACGGATGTTCAATGATATGCAGGGTTTCTTTGTTCATGGCTTGCGCTCCTTTCTAACGTTCCTGTCCATACGTTCCTTCAACGTCACGGCCTGCGGCGGACGCAGATATACGGGACGCAAATCCTGCGCGGAGACAAATTCTCTTTCGGGCATGGTCTCCGCCTCCAGCGCCACCGAGACCGCGTTCTGCATGACCAGATGAGGCGGGGCCGTCCGGCACGCGACCCCGTGCGCGTTGAGGTACCCGGCGCAAAGTCCGGCGCCGTCCCCCACAACGAGTATCGGCAGCGTTTCGCCGCGCAGTTCCTCCGACAAGTCCGCCAGCGACACCGCGCGGTCCGGCGTCAGGCGGCGGAGCGTACCGTCATTCGTACGGAACGCGGCCTCGTAAATCTGTTCGCGGCGGGCGTCCATGGCCGCGACAACCAGCCCATCGAAAACGGCGACATTCCGCGCTATCGCCGCCAACGTGGACACGCCCACGGCCGGACGTTCCGCGCCGAACGCCAGTCCCTTTGCCGCCGCAACGCCGATTCGGATGCCCGTAAACGAACCCGGACCCGCCGCCACCGCGAACGCGTCCATGTCACGGGGCGTCAGGCCGATTCCTTGCAGGAGGCTTTCGGCCAGCGGCATGAGCGTTCGACTGTGGGTCAGGCCGGTGTCCTGAAAGGCGGAGGCGAGCACGTTTCCGTTTTCCGTTGCCGCCACGGACACCGCCCGCGCGGACGTTTCCAGCGCGAAAATTCTCATCCCGGCGCGCCCTCTTCCGGATTGGCGATCGTGACGCGGCGGGATGCATCGCCGTCCGGCCCGCGTTCGAGCGTGACGCGCATGGTCCCGCGCCCGAACAGTTCCGGGGCCTGTTCGCTCCACTCCACCGCGCACACGCCCCCGCGTTCCTGATACTCGTCCCAGCCCAGATCCAGCAGTTCCCCGGCGCCGTTGAGCCGGTACAGGTCAAAGTGGAACAGCGGCAGGCGGCCGCCCTCGTACTCGTTCACAATCGTAAACGTTGGACTGGTCACGCGTCCCGGGTAGCCCAAGCCCCGGGCAAGGCCGCGCACAAACGCCGTCTTGCCCATCCCCAGACCGCCCCGGAAGGCAATGACGTTCCCCGCCCGCACGTGCCGGGACAGTTCCGCCGCTATGGCTTCCGTCTCCTCTTCGCTGTGGGAAAGATACTCCATGCCGCGCCTTACCTCCAATACTCGAACTCGAAACCGTACAAGGACACCGTGTCCCCGTCCTCAATGCCCAGCGCCTCCAAACGCTCGTACAACCCCGCCTGACGGAGCGCGCGGTCAAAGTACATCCGGCTCTCGTAATCGGCAAAGTTGATATCGGCCATCAGGCGTTCCAGCCACGCGCCTTCCACGACCCACGCGCCATCGTCCCGGCGGCGGATTTCCGGGGCGGCGTTGGTCTCCGGCGCGGGCGGGACGTATTCCGGTTCGTACACCCTCACGGGCGGGAGCGTGGGAAGGACGCGGAGAATCTCCCGCAACAGTTCCCGGACACCCTGATGAGTGGCGGCGGAAATCAGGAAGAGCGGGAAGCCCAGCGCGTCCGCCTTCGCGCGGAGCGGGTCCAGCGCGGAGGGGTCCTGTAACAAGTCGGCCTTGTTCGCCGCGACAATCTGCGGACGCGCGGCCAGCGCGGGACTGTAACGCGACAACTCCGCGTTGACGGCGTCAAAATCGGCCGCGGGGTCGCGTCCCTCACTGCCCGCCGCGTCAAGGACATGGACCAGCAGCCGGCACCGGTCCACGTGGCGGAGGAAGTCATGTCCCAGCCCGATCCCCTCGCTGGCCCCCTCGATCAGTCCGGGGATATCGGCCATGACGAACCCGCCGCCGTCCGTCTCCACTACGCCCAAGTTCGGGGACAGGGTCGTAAAGGGATAGTTGGCGATTTTGGGCCGCGCCTTCGACAGCACGCTCAACAGCGTGGACTTGCCCACGTTCGGGAAGCCAATCAGGCCCACGTCCGCCAGCAGTTTCAGTTCCAGAACGACTTCCCGTGTCTCCCCGGGCAGGCCGCTTTTCGCAAAGCGCGGGGCCTGACGGGTCGGGGTGGCGAAATGCGCGTTGCCCCAGCCGCCCCGGCCGCCCCGGCAGAGCGTCCACGGCGTATCATCGGAAAGGTCTTTCATAATCTGTCCGCTTTCGGCGTCCCGGACGAGTGTCCCGCGCGGGACGCGGATCAACAAGTCCGCGCCGTCCTTGCCGGACTTGCGTCCGCCCTGACCGTCCGCGCCGTTTTCGGCGGCGTAGTGGCGGCGGTAACGGAAGTCCATCAGCGTGGACAAATTCCCGTCCGCGCGGAGGATGACGGAGCCGCCTTTTCCGCCGTCCCCGCCGTCCGGTCCGCCCGCCGCCACGTACTTTTCACGGTGGAACGCGACCGCGCCGTTGCCGCCGTTCCCGGCCCTGACCGTGATTTGTGCCTTGTCGATAAATGCCATGCCGCCCCTCCTGTACGCGTTTGGTCCTATTGTAGCCGCAATTCTCCCCCGCGTCAAGGAAAATACGCGAAAAAAACCCGCCTTGGCGGCGGGTTTGGGAAACCATGCGATTACGCGGGGAACGAAACCGGGTCCCCGGCCATTTCCATACCGGCGAAGGACTTGACCGCGAAGGCCTTGAAGCGGGCAATTTTCCCGCCGGAGTTGTCCACGGGGAGCGTGACTTCCACGGTCCCGCCCACGGGTTCCCGGAGCGTGACATACATCAGCCCCTGATACTGTCCTTGGACGTCATAGGAAGCGAGAAAGACAATAGGCGTTGCGCCGGAAGCGCGGTTTGTGACGGAGAGCGTCACAAGGAAAGAACCGCCCGGAATCGCCGTCAGCGGGTTTCCGTCCGTATCGGATATGGAAAGGGCGTTAATGCGGTACGTGGCCTCAACGGACGTGTCAAAGTTGATCTTGGCGTTTTCAAGAGGCTGATTCCCATCGTTTATCGTGATATCTTTCCACAGGCTTTCCGAACCGGTGAAATACACATTCTTCAGCGCGGCGCATTCTAAAAAGGCATTTGCCCTAATGATCACTACACTGTCGGGAATTGTGATTTCTTTTAATGCGATACAGTATGCAAATGCTGAGTCATTGATAGCCACAATATCCGAAAGAATTGTCACGCTCTGCAACATCTCGGAAGCGCGGAACGCGTTCGCGCCGATATTGATCACATTGCGGGGAATCAGCATTTTTGTCAGGCGGTCGCAGTTACGGAAAGCCCCTGCTCCAATACTGGTAATACTGTCAGGGATAGAAAAACTACGCAAATTGGAACAATTCCGAAACACCCCAGCCTCAATAGTCAAAACACTACTCGGCAGCGTAGCTTCCGTCAGATTGTCAAGTCCACAAAAAGCATATGACCCGATACCCGTTACTCCGTTACTGACGCTCAAAGATGTGATCATAGTCCTGTATACGTACCATGGATAATTCTGGTAGCCTATACTTCCGTCTGAGTAAAGAGAGACTGAATAAGTCTTCATGACTCCTTTTCCAGTTATGGCTAAATTTCCATCGCTGTACAAGGTCCATTGTACGCTATTACCGCTCACGCCGCAATCGCCTTTGGCTATCACGTCATTGTCCGCCGCCATTGCGCCGACCGCCAGCCACGCCGCCAGCATACAGCACACCAGAACCATAGGGAACAGTCTTTTCTTCATAGCAACCCCTTTCTGTGTCATAAAGTGGAAGGTGTCCGACAGCCGGTCCCGGGAGAACGGCGGAACGGCTCCCGCCGCGCTCCCGTCCCGGACCGCCGGAAACACAATAACGGCGTTGAGTTCCATACTCAACGCCGCCTTTTTATCAAGGCATACCACATAGACCCTGTTTTCTCCGCAATCTGTCCTTGATAAAAAATCGGACGCGCGGATATAATAGGGCTACGGTGCGATTTACTCGCTGTGTTGAGTGGTTTGGGCACTCTATGCAAGACCGCCGGGGGGTAGGATACCCGGCGGTCCGCCGCCTTTATTATGTTTCCATGCCACATGATAACATATCCGTGACGCGATTGCAAGCGTTTTTTTCAGGGGATTTCGAGATGTACGGACTTGTGAAAGACAGGTTCCACCAGTCCGGGGATGCGCACGGCGTCCGTAAAGAGCACGCGTCCGGCGAACTCCCGCAGTAACGAGACAATGTACGGGTGTGGGCGTTCGTCCGGACGTCCCCCCGCCACCGAGACGACCACCGTTTCCGGCCGAATCTGTGACAGGAACTTTCGGTTCACGGACGACAGGGAGCCGTGATGAGGCGCCTTGAGAATGTCACAGGGCGCGGTCGTGTCGCGGTCCCAGAGCATACCGTACATATCGCCGCCGAGCACGATTTGTTTGCCGTGGTAGTACAGCCGCTGGCGCAGACTGCTGGCGTTCATGAACTTTCCCCAGCGCATGAGGGCATAACGGTCGCGGACGCCCCGGAAAGCGGCGTCAAAGATCTGTTTCTGGTCGCGGTAGAGGCCCGCTTCCGAACAGTAGACTTCCATGGAGAGGTCGTCCGTGAGCCGGAAAAACTCCGAGCGCGTCCCGGGGAGTTCCAGCGCGTCCCGTATGCTCCCGGGATGTGCGCGCAAGGCCCCGGCGTAGAAGTTCATGCACCGGAGCACGTTCCGGGCCGTGGAATTGAGTCCGTTGTCGGCGTCCGGCTGTAAGTCGCCGAAGCCGTCCGGGGGGACGTAGGTGGTCACGAGCTGTCCCACGCGGACGGCGTCCAGTACGCGCCCCATGCCGCCGACATGGTCGCGGTGGAAGTGCGTCAGCAGGAGCGTGTCAAGGTACGTCACGCCCGCCTCCCGGAGAAAGTCCCCGGCGAAGATACGCGCCGAACGCGGGTCCAGTTCGCCGGGGTGGTCGTCACGCTGTAAGGCATCGTGTCCGCAGTCGACCAGCATGGCAAAATCGGCGTCCGTGTCCCGGACGAGGATCGAGTCCCCGTTGCCCACGTTGATAAAGTCCAGTATCAGCATACGCGCCCCTCCGTTTCTGTCTGTGGTTCTATTATAGATTGCCGGCGGGGAAAGTCAACCGGATTTTCTCAGCCGTTGGAGCGTACCGGGACGGCCCAAAGCAACGTTGGCGGCCTGTGATACCTGTACGCCGGGAAAGCGCGAGAAACAGAATCCAAGGAAAAGCGCGCGGACCGGGGAAGGGCCGGACGGTCAGTTAAAGTGAAAGATACGGTTCGCCAGACGGTACGCCGTGACGTCTAATTTCCGTCCGGCGCGTCCCGGCAGATTCAGGAACATTCCGAATATTCCGTAGCGCAAGCGGCGATACTCCCACGGGTGATTCTTTCGGATGTACGCCCAAAGCGCGCGTTTTTTCTCAAGGTGTTCCGGCGTCCCGGCGACAATCAGAAGCGCCGTGGTCACGGCCGTAATCATGTCGTGGTACTTGAGTATGGTTTTCCTCTGCTTATGGTTGCGGATGTTGGGCAGGTCCACCTGTTCCATCATGAGCTTGTTTACAAGTATCTGCTGGTCAATACGTTTGATCATGGTCTGTTCCTGTACGGACTGCCCTTCCCGCCCGATGTAGTAATGGTACAGGTCCACGTTGATATAGTAGAGCGTACGGACGACCGCCAGAGGCACGGAACAGTACAGGTTGTCCACATAAAACGTATGCTCGGGCAGACGCAGGGAACTGCGGCGCAAAACTTCCGTACGGTAAATCATGGAGTGCATGAGGAGGTTTTCCCACTTGTGGAAGTGGCCGATGTCGTTCCAAGTCAGGACGCGGTCGGCGGGCAGGGCGGTCGTGTAGCGTATGACGCGCTGACGGCCTTCGTGCACTTTGTCGTAGATATAATTGCTGATGACCAAATCCACGGGGCGGTCCATGGCGGCGAACTCGCGGAGGCGGTCCAGAACGGTACGCAAGGCGTCCGTGTCTACCCAGTCATCGCTGTCCACGACCTTGAAGTAAAGTCCGGACGCCTCACGCAGTCCGGCGGAGACGGCGCCGCCGTGGCCGGCGTTGGCCTGATGAACGGCGCGGATAATACCGGGATGTTCCGCGGCCAGACGGTCGGCGATTTCCGCCGTACGGTCCGAGGAGCCGTCATTGACAATCAATATCTCGACATCATCCCCGCCGGGAAGCAGAGTTTCTATGCAGCGCTCCATGTAGTCCTGCGAGTTGTAACAGGGCACCGCCACGCTTAATAATTTCATATTCCACGACCTCTCTGTATTCGTTGCCGCGCGCGGCGCGGCAGACTAAGAATAACAGGTTTGACGCGGAAATGCAAGAGGAAACGTCAGGCTGACGTTGTCCGAAACGTCCGCGCATTGGTTTTGAAAATTCCGGGGCCGTTTGCCTCTGGACGTACCGCGGTTTCTGTGGTACAATAGCGCGAAAAAGCAAAAGGAGGCGTACGCCTATGGCATATCAGACGGACAGAGAACCTTATACGGGACACCGGAAACGGAATCCGCTCCGGATTGTGGCATTAATAGGAATCGCGGCGTTTGTCGTGGCGTTGACGGGATTGGGACTGTCCCATCTGAGGGAACAAGAACCTGAAAACGTGTCGGAGGCGTTATCCGCGCCGGACGTGCCGGAGGAACTCCCGGACGCGGAAGAGGTCCTTCCCGCGGAGGAACCGGAAGAGCAACCGGAAGAACCGGAGAAACAGTCGTGGTTGTCGCAGTTGGTGAACCCGCGTACCAAAGCGGAAAAACTGCTCTCGGAAATGAGCGTCCGGGAGAAGGCGTATCAGCTTTTCATGGTCTTTCCGGACCAGTTGACCGGGAAAGCGCCGGTCACGGAGGCCGGGGAGGCCATGCGGGACGGGTTGGACCGTTACCCGGTGGCCGGGATTCTTTTCGACCGCGACAACATCCAGAACCGTGAACAGCTTTGCGCGCTGCTCGCGGATATGCAGTCGTTCAGCCGGATTCCGCTTCTGATGACCTGCGACGAAGAGGGCGGACGCGTCAACCGCCTGATGAAAACGATCGGTACGCCGTACGTGGGACCCATGCTGTCCTACCACGACAAGGGTCCGGAAACCGCGAAGGCCAACGCCGTGACCATCGCCGCCGGCCTGACTTCCTGCGGGTTCAACATGGACCTCGCGCCCGTGGCGGATGTGTGGTCCAATCCTGAGAACTCGGTTATCGGGAACCGCGCCTACAGTACGGATTTTGATGAGGCGGCGGAACTCGTCCGGGCGGCCGTGGAAGGGTTTCATGAGGGCAAAGTCGCCTGTACGCTCAAGCACTTCCCCGGACACGGCGATACTTACGAGGACAGCCACAACGGCTCCGCGAAAGTTTACCGCACATGGCAGCAGCTCGAAGAGGCGGAACTGAAGCCTTTTCGAGCCGGAATCGCCGCAGGGGCGGACGCCGTCATGGTCGGGCACCTCACCGCGGGGGAAATCGACGGCGAACCGGCCACGATTTCCCGCGTCATTGTCACGGATATGCTCCGGGAGGAACTCGGCTTTCAGGGTGTGATTGTCACCGACAGCCTGCAAATGGAGGCCGTCACGGAGCATTACGAGCCGGGAGAAGTGGCGTTGCGGGCCATAGAGGCGGGCGTTGACCTGTTGCTGTGCCCGGAGGACCTCAGCGCGGCCGCGGACGCTCTGCTCTCCGCCGTGGAGGACGGACGCCTGTCCGAAAGCCGGATTGACCGGAGCGTGGAGCGAATTTTACGGTTAAAGGAAGCCTACGGCATTCTGGGCTGACGTTTTTTTACCAAACTGTCATTTTTTCGTAACCGAAAAGAGGTGAATTCCGTGCGCGTGGCGGGTATGATTACGGAGTACAATCCGCTCCACCCGGGACATCTCCGTCTGGTGGAGACCATCCGGCGGAAGCTGGGCCAAGATACCGCCATCATTTGCTGTATGAGCGGCGACTTTGTCCAGCGGGGCGACCTTGCCGTTGTGCGGCGGCAGGCGCGCGCGAAAGCGGCCGTGATGAGCGGCGTTGACTTGGTCTTGGAGTTGCCCCTGCCCCGGGCCGTGTCCTCCGCCGAGGGATTCGCCGAAGGCGGCGTGGGCCTCCTGCTGGCGACGGGATTGCTGGATACCCTTGTGTTTGGAAGCGAGCGCGGAGACGCCGCCGCGCTCCAACAGACGGCCGCGGTCTTGCTGCGTGAGACTTTTCCCGCCGCCCTCCGCAGAGAGCTGGCCGCCGGTATCTCTTATCCCGCCGCACGGCAGAAGGCGGTTCTCGGTCTGGCCGGGTCCGACCTTGCGGACGTTCTCTCCCGGCCCAATGACCTTCTGGGCGTGGAATACTGTAAAAGCCTTCTGCGCCGCGCCTCCGCCGTGCGTCCTCTGGCCGTCCCGCGCGATGGTACGCCTCACGGACAGGACCGCCTCCGGAACGCCGCGTTCCCGTCCTCTACCGCCATCCGCGCCCTCCTGCGCCGGGGGGAACGGGCGGCGGCACTGTCGCGTATGGCTCCGGCCATGCGGGCCTGTTATCTGGAAGAGGAGGCCGCCGGACGCGCGCCGGTGTTCTACGAGACGGTCGAACGGGCCATTCTCTACCGTCTGCGGTCCATGACCCGGGAAGAGTTCGCCGCGCTGGACGACGGACACGAAGGACTCTCCAACCGCCTTTACGCGGCAAGCCGGGACTCGGTCTCCGTACGCCAGACGCTGGAGCGCGCGAAAACAAAACGGTATCCTATGGCCCGCCTGCGGCGCATGGTCCTTTGGGCCGTGCTGGGCCTGACGGGACGGGAACGCGCGTTCCCCCCGGCCTACCTGCGCCCGCTGGCAATGAACGCCACAGGCCGGAAACTGCTGGCGCGCATGCGTACCGCCGCCGCCCTTCCCGTGCTGACCAAGGCCGGAGACGTGGCGGCGCTGGGTCCCGAGGCCGAAGCGCTCCTGCAACTTGAAGCGCGTGCCGCCGACCTGTACGCGCTGGCCTGCCCCGTCACCGCCGCCGCGTTGGGCGGCGCCGTCTGGAAAGAGCCGCCATGGATTGCGGACGCCGCCTCTTTCGGAAAGGATGTTCCATGAAATCGGAAAACCATCAGACTTCCCCATACTTACGGGCTTTGTATGGGCTTCTTCCGCTTGCGCTGGTCCTGCTGTTCCTGACGGCCTGCGCCCTGCGCCCCGTCCAGCCCTCCGCGCCGTCCGAACCCGCGCCCGGACTCCCCGAAAACCTGACCTTTGAAATCGAGACGGAGCCGGACAGCGACATCTCCCGCGCGGAGGACGGGTCCATCATCGCCGCCTACAGCTATCAGTTGCCGGTTATGCGCATTTACCGCAAAAACGGCGCGCCCGTCACCGAAGAAACCGCCGCTTCCGGACGGGAAATGGACGCCGTGGAAATGGCCCGGACCTTTAATCAGGCCTTCCGGCAGTGGAAATCGGAGGCCGACTTCCCCGCGCTCGAAGAACTCGCCCGCAATGATTACGCACAGAAACAGTCGGACAATGTCAAGTGGGATTACCATTACGAACAGGGCTTGGAAAGCAGTGTCTACCAGACCAACCGCTTTGTCAGCGTCTCCGGGCGTTTCTACTATTACGCCGGCGGGGCACATCCGAATACCGTCCTGCTGGGCTGGAATTACGATATGGAGAAGGCCGCCTTCTTCTACGCCGGACAGCTCTTTCAGGATACGGAAGCGGTGACAGAAGAGTTGTTCCATATGGCCCAAGAACGCGCGGCGGAATGGAACATGACCCCGGAGGAATTCTTCTGGGAGGACTACACGGACATTCTCAACGCGTGGAGCGAAAGTTCCGCCGTGGTCACCTTTGACGAGTTCAATATGACCGTTTCCTTCTCTCCTTACGACATCGCCTCCTATGCCGCCGGAGAGCAGATTTTCACCATCCCCCTGACGTGGCTGAAACAGTATATGAACCAGTACGGGCAACATCTGCTCTTTACGTGACCATACGCGAACGGGACCGTCATTTCTGACGGTCCCATTTTGCGTCCGTATAAACTGGCCCGAGCCGGAAAGACTATCCTCCGCCCGGAAAATCAAAAACAGGGATTGACAACGCCCCGCAAATGTGATATAGTATCGGAAGTTAGTCAAAGCAAACTGACGGGGCGTTGTTTGGACGCCCGCCCTTTCGGGATATAAGTTAGCAATGACTAACGCAGAGAGAAGGGAGCCACAAAGTATGAACCGGAATTTTGAAACGGCGTTGGCGGCTTACTGCGCGCCGACTTTAGCGGCCCTGAAACCCGCCAGTCTGTTCCGCTGGTCCGGAGACCCGCACGGCCCGAACGCGTGGGGCCTGAAATTCAAGTCCTTCGGGCTGGGACTGCGGAGTCTGAAACGCTGTCCGGACGGCGGTTGTCTGCTCTATCTCTACCGGGCGCGCTGGCTCCGCCGGATTCTGTCCGACCCCGACAACGCCGCCTTTCTGCGTTCCCGCGGGTACGTCCCGGAACGTGACGTGGAATCCATGCTGGACTGTCTCTCCGAAAAGTTCCACGCCCCCGGGGCGTTCCCCCATGAAATCGGCGTCTTTCTGGGCTATCCGTTGGAGGACGTCCGGGGATTTATCGAGAACGGCGGACAAAATTACACCTGTTGCGGCTGTTGGAAGGCGTACGGAGACCCGGAAGCCGCCCGTAAAAAGTTCGCCTCTTACCGCCGCTGTACGGAAATCTACCGGCGGAACGTGCGCATGGGCGTTGCGCTGGAATCGCTGATTTGCGCCTCATTCGGCGGAACCTCCGCCGTGTGAATAACAATCCTGAAATAAAGGAGCGAATCATTATGAGCAAAATCGCGGTCGTTTACTGGAGCGGAACGGGCAACACGGAGCTGATGGCCAACTGTATCGCCGAGGGGGCCAAGGACGGCGGCGCGGAAGTGGACGTGGTCAACGTCACCGGCGCGGACGACTTCACCCCCGAACAGTTCGGCGGCTATGACGTGGTGGCGTTCGGCTGTTCCAGTCAGGGGACGGAGCAGTTGGAAGAGGACGCGTTTGAGCCGATGTTTACGGCGCTGGAAGAGTCCTTGTCGGGCAGAAAAATCGCGCTGTTCGGCTCTTTCGGCTGGGGCGACGGCCAGTGGATGCGCGACTGGGCCGAGCGTTGCAAGGCCGCGAAAGCAACGCTGTTCGATGACGGCCTGACGATTAACGAGACCCCGAATGACGAAGGGCAGGAGAATTGCCGCGACTTGGGAAAAGAGCTGGCAAAGTGGTAACCTGTTCCCGTACGGCACAGCGTCCCGGTTTCCGCCGGGACGCTTCTTTTTATTCCTCCATGTCCACCGTGATATGGTCTGTTCCGTAGCGGTCGAACTCCGAAAGGTAGGCGTCAATCCGCGCCTTGAGCGCCTCGTAATTTTCCCCGGTCATGGGTTCCCCGTCCATGTCGCGCAAGGCCAGCTCTTCGGCGAGTATCTCAAAGAAAATGACGTCCTCGTACTGTTCTATGACCTCATGAATGCCCCCTTCCGCGAACGCCCGGGACGGAATCAGCTCCCCGTTGTACAGCTCCACAAGTTTGCTCATCCGGTGGTGCAGGCAGTGGGAAAAAATCATGCTTTCCACCGCGTCATATTCCCGGATACGGTCCGTCTCTTCCCGCGTGGAGTTCATAACCCAGTTGCCTATGTACACAAGGTCCAGTAGATAGCGGAACTGCTGTTCCGTCAGTTCGATTTTCATGATGAGGCCTCCTGACTGATTCTGCGGCGCGGTATACGCTCTCTGTTTCCATTATAGCAGACCCGCGCGGGAATTTCCACCTGAAAAACCGGGAAAAAAGACAAAACTCTGTCTTGCGGCCCGGGCGGAGACATAGTATAATAGGGCCGAACATTGTGACGCCTCACAGCATTTTCAGGAGGTTGCGAACCATGACCGATACCAGACCTGTGGGTGTATTCGATTCCGGCCTTGGGGGCCTGACCGCGATACGTTCCCTCCTGCGCATTCTGCCGGAAGAAAACTTAATCTATTTCGGCGACACCGCCCGCGTCCCCTACGGCAACCGCGCCCCGGAAACCATCTTGCAGTACGCCCGACAGGATGTCCGCTTCCTGCGCTCGTTCCACCTCAAAGCCATGGTCATCGCCTGCGGCACCATCTCTACCACGTCCTTGGACACCCTACAGGCCGAAAATCCCGACCTGCCCTTTGTCGGGGTCGTCTCCCCGGCCTGCCGCCGCGCCGCCGAAGTGACTACCCGTAAACGTATTGGCATTATCGCGACCCGCGCCTCGATCCGTTCCGGCGCGTACGAAGCCGCCCTGCGCAAGATAGACCCCGAAATGACTGTGATTGGCAAATCCTGTCCTTTGTTCGTGCCGCTGGTGGAAAACGGACGCTTTCGCCCCGGCGACATCGTCATTGAGACCGTGGCCCGCGAATACCTCACGCCCCTGCTCGAGCAGAATATTGATACGCTGATTCTTGGCTGTACCCATTACCCGCTGTTGGAAGAGGTCCTTTCCGGTATCTGCGGACCGTCCGTTTCCATGATTTCCGCCGGGGAGGAGTCCGCCTACGAGTTAAAACGCCTGCTCAACGCCCAACGCCTGCGCGGCGACCTCTCCCGCGCCGGGGAAGTACAGTTTTACGTCAGCGACCGGACCGAAGATTTTGAAAACACGGCCTCGATTTTCCTGCGGGAAAATCTGCGCCATACTGCACGGAGGGTTGACATTGAACAATATTGAAAAAGCTGAACATTTTGGCGGCGCCGCTCCCGTTCCCGCCCCGAAACAGGAAGGAAGCGTGTCCGCCGCAGACACACAAAAGCCTATGGAGGCCGAAACCATCGGCTCCATCCTGCCGACAAGCGGCCTTCCCGTCCTGCTGACCATACACTCCGAACAGGACATCGACAGCCCCCAGCAAGACCAAATGGAACTTCTCACGGAAGGCACCATGGACCTTACGCCCGAGTGTCTCAAGCTCACCTACCACGAAAGCGCCCTGACCGGCATGGAGGGAACGACTACGGTTTTTGAGATGTACGGCCCGAAAGTCGTGCTCCGGCGTACGGGCACCGTCAGTTCCCAGATGATTTTCGAGGAGGGCCGCCAGCATACCTCCCTGTACGAAACCCCCATGGGCGAACTCTCCATTGACATCCAGACCGGCTATTTACGAAATTCCGTCACGGAGAGCGGCGGACTGCTGGAAATCCGTTATTCCGTCTCCGTGGAGCACACCAGCACCGGAAAGAACCACTTCCGGATGAAGGTCCGGCGCAAGCGGAACAACATCCAAAACTGAAAAGGATTTGACACCATGAACATGATACAAGAGGCTTACCAACAAATTCAGTCCCTGACGCTGGCCGCTTACCGCTCCGCCGTGGAGGACGGAACCCTTCCGGAAGCGGACCTTCCGCCCGTGGCGGTTGAGATTCCGAAAGACCCGTCCAACGGCGATTTCAGCGCAACGTTCGCCTTAGCCGCCGCCAAAGCGTTGAGGAAGTCCCCGAAAGTCATTGCCGCCGCGCTCTGGGAACGCATGGACACGAACGGCACTTATTTCGAGAGCGTGGAAGTCGCGGGACCGGGCTTCCTGAACTTCCGGGCGGGCGAACGCTGGTATCACGCGGTTTTATCGGCGATTGAGGCGGAAGGAAAGAATTATGGGACCTGTACGGACCTACAGGGACAGAAAATCATGGTGGAATTCATCTCCGCGAACCCGACCGGGCCTATGCACATGGGCAACGCGCGCGGCGGGGTGCTCGGCGACACCTTGGCCTCCATTTTGAGCGCGTGCGGCGCGGAAGTGGCGCGGGAGTTTTACGTCAATGACGCCGGAAACCAAATTGAGAAGTTCGCCCACTCCATTGAGGCGCGTTACCTGCAATATTTTCAGGGAGAGGACGCGGTCCCCTTCCCGGAGGACGGCTACCACGGGGACGATATCCGCGAACTGGCGGAAGCGTACGCCGCGCAAAACGGGGACAAGTTGTTACGGGTCCCGGCGGACGAACGCCGCGCCGAACTGGCCCGTTTTGGACTGGCCGTCAATCTCCCGAAAATGAAGTCGGATTTGCTCCGCTACAAGATTTCCTATGACACGTGGTTTCCGGAATCCACGCTCCACGAAAGCGGCTATGTCGCGGAGACCGTGGACGAACTGTCGAAACGCGGCTGGACGTACGAAAAAGACGGCGCGCTCTGGCTGAAAACATCGGAAATCCTCCGGGAAAATCTCCTGAACGCGGGCAAGAAACCGGCGGAAATTGAGAAACTCGACTTGAAAGATGACGTGCTCCGCCGCGTCAACGGGTTCTATACCTATTTCGCGGCGGATATCGCCTACCACCGCAACAAGTTCGCGGTGCGCGGCTTTGACCGGGTCATTAATATCTGGGGCGCGGACCACCACGGGCACGTGGCGCGTCTCAAGGCCGGGCTGGACGCCCTCGGGTTGGACGGCTCCGGACGCCTTGACATTGTGCTGATGCAGTTGGTCAAGCTCTTGCGGGACGGGGAGACGGTCCGTATGAGCAAGCGGACCGGCAAGGCAATCAGCCTGTCGGACCTTCTGGACGAAGTGCCCGTGGACGCCGCGCGCTGGTTCTTCAACGCCCGCCCCGAAACGCAGATGGAGTTTGACTTGGGCCTTGCCGTCCGGGAGGACGCCGAAAACCCCGTCTATTATGTCAAGTACGCCCACGCCCGGATTTGTTCCCTCCTTCGGACGCTGGCCGCGGAAGGGGTCGTCCCGCCGGAACACGCCGACATCTCCCTTCTGACTGATGAGACGGAACACGCGTTAATCAAGACTTTGGCCCGTTTCGGAGAAGAAGTACGTCTCTGTGCCCGCGACTACGACCCCAGTCACCTGAACCGTTACCTTCAGGACCTCGCCGGGTGTTTCCACCGCTTCTATACGGCCTGCCGAATCAAGGGCGAGGCCGCGAACGTACAGGCGGCGCGGCTCCGGCTGGCGGACGATACCCGCGAGGTACTCTGTAACGGTCTGCGCCTGTTGGGGATTGAGGCCCCCGAGAGAATGTAACGAGTAAAGAGCAACAAGAAAGGACTGGTTTTCATGCCCGACAATATCCCCCGTCTGACGCTGACCCCTGACGAGTCCGGCGCGTCCGCTACGGACAACGCCCCCGTGTTCGTGGGCTACGAGACGCCCCCCGAACTGTTCGAGCAGTACCGGACAGCGGACCCCGCGCCCGTACAGCAAGCGGCGCCCGTACAGCAAGCGGCGCCCGTACAGGCACAGGCGATCCCGCAACCGGCCGCACAGGCCGCGCCCATTCCGCAACTGACGCTCAATCCCACCGTACCGGCCGAACAGGCGGCGGCCCCCGCCCCCGCGCCCGCCCCCGCCGTTGAGGAACCCATGCCGGAAGAACTCCGCCTTACCCCCGAAGAACTCCGCGCGGTGGAGGAGTTTTCCCGGAAAATCGACATCACGGACACGAATTTGGTTCTGCAATACGGCGCGGGCGCGCAAAAGAGCGTGGCGGAATTTTCGGAAAGCGCGCTGTCGTCCGTGCGTACGAAAGACCTCGGGGAAGTCGGGCAGTCCCTCAGCGCGCTGGTCGCCTCTCTGGACAACATCAACGAAACCGGCGAAAAGAAAGGCGGCCTGTTCGGCTTCTTCAAGAAGTCGGAGGACCGGATCCAGACGTTAAAAGCGCAGTATTCCAAGGCCGAAACCAACGTGGACAAAATCAGCCGGGAACTGCAACAGCACCAGATTACCTTGCTTAAGGACTCCGCCATGCTCGACCAGCTCTATGAGAAGAACTTACAGTATTACAAAGAACTGTCCATGTATATTCTGGCCGGGAAGAAGCGTCTGGCGGACATCCGCGCCCATGAGCTGGCCGAACTCCAGCGCAAGGCCCAGCAGACCGGCGCGCAGGAGGACGCGCAACGCTTTAACGACATGGTACAGCTCTGTGACCGCTTCGAGAAGAAACTGCACGATTTGGAACTGACGCGTATGATTTCCATTCAGATGGGGCCTCAAATCCGGCTGATTCAGAACAATGACGTGTTAATGGCGGAAAAGATCCAGTCGTCCCTTGTGAACACGATCCCGCTCTGGAAAAGTCAGATGGTCATTGCCTTGGGCGTGGAGCACGGACGGCGGGCGGTCGCGGCCCAGAACGCCGTCACGGAAATGACCAACACCCTGTTACAGCAGAACGCGGACCTGCTCAAAATGGGCACCATCGAGACGGCCCGGGAGGCCGAACGCGGCGTGGTGGATATCGAAACCTTACAGCATACGAACCAGCAGTTGATATCCACGATTGACGAGGTACTCAACATTCAGCGGGAGGGCGCGGAGAAACGCCGCGCGGCGGAAGTGGAACTGCACCGTATTGAGGGCGAACTGCGTCAGAAACTCATGCAGTTGAACCGATAACAGGAACCGCGCCGGGGCTTGGAAACCCCGGCGCGGCTGGTTTTAGTTTGCGCGGCAATCAATACTTGTCGTTAGCGGAACGGGAAGCGGCGAAACTGTCACTGCCGGAGGCGGCGGACACGGAACGCGGCGTTCCGACTTCCTTCCGGAGCGTGAAGCGTCCGACCAGTTCCTTGAGGAGGTTGGCCTGTCCGGACAGTTCCTCGCTGGCGGCGGCGGACTCTTCCGCGGTGGCGGAGTTCGTCTGTACCACGCTGGAAATCTGGTCAATACCGGTGCTGACCTGCGCCACATCGTGGGACTGCGCGTCGGTCGCCTGAGAAATGCGCGTCACGGCGTCCATGACCTTCTGCGCGCGTACCACGACTTCCTTCAGGGCGTCATCGGTTTCCACGGACAGGCGGCTTCCTTCGTTGACGGCCTTTACCGTCTCCTCAATCAGAGAAGCCGTGCTCGCGGAGGCTTCCTGAGACTTTGTCGCAAGGTTGCGCACTTCATCGGCGACAACCGCGAATCCCTTGCCGGCGCTTCCGGCGCGGGCCGCTTCTACCGCGGCGTTCAGCGCGAGAATGTTCGTCTGGAACGCGATATCCTCAATGGTCTTGATAACTTTGCTGATTTCAACGGACTTGTCCTCAATGGCCTTCATAGCCTTCATCAGGTCGGCCATATGCGCGGAGCAGATCGCGATCTGGTCATGGGAGGCCTGATTATCCGCTTTCGCGCTCTGGGCGTGTTCGGCGGTCTCCTCAACGGCGTGGGAGATTTCGCCGATCGTGGCGGCGAGTTCCTGTACGGAGGAGGCCTGTTCGGTCGCGCCCTGCGCCATGGCCTGCGCGCTGGAGGAAATCTGTTCGCCGCCGGAGTTGACCTGATCGGCGGAGACGTCAATCTGTGCCATGGTCTCACTGACGGCCATGCTCAGCTTCGTCATAGCGGTCTGCAAACGGGCAAAGGAACCGAGATACATTTCCTCTTTACGACTGCGAATATTGAAGTTGCCTTCGCCCATGGCGGCCAACTGCATTTCCACGTCCGTGATGATTTCCTTGATGGTGGCGGTCAGGTGGCGCATATTGTTGGCGAGAGCGCCGAGGGCGTCCTTGGACTCGTAGTGAATGACGGATTCAAAGTCGCCCTTGGAGACGGCCAGCGTGACTTCCTGCATTTCATTGACCGGGGTCACAATGCCGTTCGCAATGCTGATCCCCATCACGATACCGACCACGCCGCTGAGAATCACAAGAATGACCACCACGACATTCGCAATCAGGGCGGCGTTTTCAGCGTCTGTGACCTGCGTGGCGGCGCGGGAGTCCGCCTCACTGCCAATGGTGCTAAGCACTTCCCGGATACTGTTGGCTACGGGCTGATAAGAGTTGACCAGATACGCATAGCCCCGATCAATATCATTGTTGGAGGCGTAAGCATAGAGCTGGTCGAGCACGGGGGTAAGGGTAGTTAGGTAGTTTTTCAACTCGGAGAGCTTGGAGCGGTCGCCATTGGCGTCACCGGTATAGGTGTTTTCCAGCGCGTCCACGGCCGCCTGCAAGATCTGAAACTGCTGGCGGGCTTCGGAAACGTACTGAGAGTTGAGGGCGTCATTCTGTTCAAGGGTACCCTGAAGCAGATTGGAGCGGAGCGAGGCGGCGGCCCAGCGGCCCTCCCACGAGTTTTCCACCGTCTTGAACACAGAGCCGTAGAACGTCTGCAAGGTGTTGCCAACTCTGGAGAGCATGGTAACGGAGACGATTCCGGTAACCACCATCATGGCGATGACGATAGAAAATGCGGTAATCAGTCTTGCGCGGATTTGCATATTTTTCATCATGAAAACATT
>JAFSRH010000011.1 GCA_017446225.1 Oscillibacter sp. | reverse complement strand
GTGGCGATTATCGCCATTCTGGTGGCGATCGGCATTCCGGCCTTCTCCACGGCTATGGAGCGTTCGCGCGAAGCGGTGGACCTTGCCAACATGCGCGCCGCCTACGCGGAGTTCATGGCCGGTACGCTGGGGGATGACTACAACACAGGAACCATTCAAATTAAATTCAAGCAGACAAAAGAAGGCTGGACTACGGACGTTAGCGGTTTATTGAGCTTAGTCAATGATCCTGATAATGTATTAGGCGATTCTGGCCCCCACACTACCAGTGATCAGTTTATCCAGTTTGCGTGGAAGGAACAGGCAGCTAACAATGAAAGCTCAAAGCCTACGATTTCTTTGGTAGGAGAGGTGCCCACAGTTGCTACGGGTGAGAAGTCCACCGGAGATGGAACAAGTACAATGAAGTTCACCAAGACTACCACAACCACAACGCCTACCGAGCCTGTAACTCCTCCCTGACGGCTAATCCCTAACCCGACAATCTGACAAGCCAAACAGGCAACGCCCGGACGGTTCGCGCCGTCCGGGCGTTTTAGGCTCAATCGTCCAGAAAGGCCATACGCAGGACCCGGAGAAACATTTCCCCGTTTTAGGCTCAATCGTCCAGAAAGGCCATACGCAGGACCCGGAGAAACATTTCCCCGTAAGTGACGCGCGGCACCTCCGCGGCCGTCACAAGCGGGATTTCCGCCAACAGTTCGTCCCCGGCGTAGGCCGTCAGCGTCCCAACGCGCGTCCCCTTCTCCACGGGGGCCTGTAACGCCTCCTCCAAGGCCACTTCCTGACGCAACAGCGCCGCCTTGTCCTTGTCCAGCAACAGCAGGCAGGTTCCGTCCGGCTCCACGTCCACGCTCTCCGCCGTGCCCATGTTCACCGGCACGGGCGGAAGCGGCGTCTCCGGCTCCACGGAACGCAGGGCGTAGCGCGAGAAGCCGTAACTCAGAAGCGTTTTCGCGTCCTGAAAGCGTTGCGCGGACGTGTCGCCCTTGAGTACCACCGCGATGAGTTCCATTCCCTCCCGCTCCGCCGTGGCCGACAGGCAGTAACGCGCCGTCCCGGTGGACCCGGTTTTCAGGCCGGTCGCCCCGTCGAACGTGCGCAGGAGTTTGTTTGTGTTGACCAGAACGGAAGTCCCGCCGCGCAGGCTGTCCATCCAGATAGTCGTAAAGCGGCGGATGTCGGGATGCCGGAGAATCAGTTCCCGGCTCATCAGGGCGATGTCATAGGCGGAGGTGACGTGTCCGGGCGCGGGAAGGCCGGTGGCGTTCCGAAAGACGGTGTCGGCCATGCCGAGTTCTTTGGCGCGGCGGTTCATACGCTCCACAAACGCCTCTTCGCTCCCGGCCAGATGTTCGCCCAGCGCAACGGCGCAGTCGTTCGCCGAGACCACGCAAACCGCCTTCAGCATTTCCTCCACGGTCATTTGTTCGTTTTCGCGTAACCAAATCTGACTGCCGCCCATGGAGCTTGCGTGCGCGGAGGCGGTGACCACGCTGTCATAGGACAGGGTGCCGTTGTCAATGGCTTCCATGGTCAGCAGGATGGTCATAATTTTGGTGACGCTCGCGGGTTCGCGTTGGGTATGCTCGTCCCGCGCGAACAGGACGGTTCCGGTCTCCTTCTCCATGAGCACGACCGATGGCGCGTTGACTTCGGGCATACCGGCCGCGTACGCCGTGCCGCAGAGCGTCAGCAGGACGGCCAACACAGCAAGCGGGTGTTTCATAATCCGTTCCCCCTGTTTCTAACATTCGGGGAAAGTTTGTGGAAAATTTCCGGCTTTATGCGTTGGAAAAATGTGGAATTGTGGAAAAGGGGCGGAATCAGGGAAACGAAAACAGAATCATCCCGCCCTTTTCGGCCCGTCCGGTATCCCAGAGGCGTTGAAAGTCCAGCCAGCGGGAAGCGCCGTACGTGACGGCCTTTGCCATGAGCGCGCCGGGACGCTCGTCAAAGCCCATGAGAAGAAACCAGTGCCATTCATAGAAGGAGAATTCCCGGTCGCGGTGGGTGAGCAGGAGGAACGGCACGGGGTAACGGTTCCGAATTTGCCGGCGCAGGGCGGCGGCGGCGTCCGGATAGGGCGCGTCCCCGTGCAGTCCGTCCGGACGCGGACCCGATACGCCGGCGTTACGGAAGTAACGTGCAAGGCCGTCCTGATAGATTTCGAGGCGGTCAATGCCCCGCATACGCGGATGGAGAAACGGCTTGACGCGTTCGGAGAGAAGCAGGTAATTTTTCCGGGTGATGCGCGCGGGGTCAAAGGGGATGAGGTCGGTTCGGCCGAACCGGAGCGCGAAATAGATCAGGGAATCGCAGGCCGTGACCGCCGCGCAGCCGCCGATACGCATAAACCAGCCGGGGAACCAGTCCTGATTCCAGCCGTACGCGCCGTCAACGGTAAAATGTTCCAGTTCGAGCCGCATTAGCGTTCCTTTCCGGGACCCGCTTCCGGGAAGAGGTCCTCAATTCCGGCGGGTGGTTCCTCAATGTGCGGGATACCGTCCACGTGGGGGATATCGTCCACGTGGGGCAGATTCCGGATTTTGTGGACGTCCGCGGAATCTTCCGTGTAGACTTCCGCGAGCGCCTGTACGTACTGCGTTTCGGCGGAAGTGGCGTCCGCTACGGGTTCCGCGGCCGCGTCCGGTACGGGTACCGTGACTTCGTCCGCTACAAGTTCCGTTGCCGCGTCCGGTACGCGCGCCGTCACTTCATCCGCTACGGGTTCCGTTACCGCGTCCGGTACGCGCGCCGTCACTTCGTCCGCTACAAGTTCCGCGGCCGCGTCCGGTACGGGTACCGTTGCTTCGTCCGCTACGGGTTCCGTGGCCGCGTCCGGTACGGGTACCGTGACTTCGTCCGCTACGGATTCCGCGGCCGTTTCCGGTACTGGCAACGTCACGTCGTCCGCTACAAGTTCCGTTGCCGCGTCCGGTACGCGCGCCGTCACTTCGTCCGCTACGGGTTCCGTGGCCGCGTCCGGTACGGGTACCGTCACTTCGTCCGCTACGGATTCCGCGGCCGCTTCGGGGGCGTCCAACGCGGCGGATGTCGGCGGCAAGGTCGGTACCGCCCAGCCGTGTAACTGTTCCTCAATCCGCCGTATCTCCGCTTCCTGATACTCCCCCTGATTCAGCCAGTCCTCCCGGAACGCCTCATAAACGGCGCGGCGTGTAAAGGTCTTGGTCTTGTCAAAAATCCCGAAGGGCAGTTCGGTTACGGGGGCGTCCGGGTCCGTGTCCCGGGGGAGAATGCGTTCCCGTTTACACCACGCCACCGCGCCGTAGTACGGGTGTACCCGGCGTTTGACCCGCCGCATACACGCCCAGCGCAGGTCCATGGCCTCTTCTTTCGGGGCCAGCAACATGGCCAGTTCCCCCATGGTCATGTGATTTTCGAGGCGGAGGCGGTTGTCGGAGTAGGCCACGCCGCGGCGTTTGGCCAGACGCGCCATTTTTTCAAAGAGCGGGTGTTCCCGGTCCACGTCCGTAAACGGACACGCTTCCATGAGCTGTTCCACCGTCACCACCCGGTACTTGTACTGGTGCAGGATTTCTAATTGCAGGGGCAGTCCCCACGCCACCGGGGTGCGCCGGGACATATTGTAACCGTCTTTCTGGAAGATGATCTGTCCGCAGAAAAAGTCGGGGTTCTCCACAAGCGCGGCGCGTATGGGGGACGTCATGGCCACGATTTCGGCTTCCAGCGCATCCTTGGCCCGCTTCCCGGACGGGAGCCAGCCGCCGCCGTCAAAAGACGCCGCCAGATACTGGTATCCCATGCGGTCGTAGACGTCGTAACTCGTGAAGCCGCCGTTGAGTCCGTCCACGTAGTGCGGCGGCCGCCCCATTGTGATATCGTACCCGTAATTTTCTTTCATCCACGCGTCAAGGCGTTTGAGGTCCCCGACCGCGCTGTGCACGGAGCCGTAATGTACGCGCCTTCCGTAGACGAACGGCTTCTTTCCGAAGAGGATGTGCCGGTAGCCGTGATTGGTAATCTGGTGTCCCTCCGCGAGCATACGCCGGATGATACGGTCGTTATGGACCGCGCCGCCGTGTTCGTCCTGATGGATGTCGGGGTAGTGGTCGAAGCGGATACCGCCCCACGCGGCGGAGCCGTTTCTACCGGCCTTGTCGGGGTAATTCAGGCCGGTGTCGCCGATTACGTCAAAGGTACCCTTTGCGCCGAACTCGGAAAGGGCGTCTAAAAGCAACTCCGTCAGGGCGCGTCCGTGGAACTGGTCCGGGGCGGCCGGAAGGTCCATAGGTCCATCGTCAAAGGTCATGGCGCAGATACGTTCCGAAGTGTTCACGCGCTCGATACGCCGGGCGTAGCTGATGTGCGGGACTTCCTCCGGCAGTATGTGCGCGGATTTCAGGAGACGTTTTGCGGCCTTTCCCGCTTTGACAATCAGGGACATCGCTTTGTTCACTCCTTACAGACAATCTCCGGCGTCACGGCCGGAACAGGTCCTCTAAAACACATTTTACGGCAAACGCCGCCCATTTGACGTACGAAAGCGGTCCGGCCCCGCGCTTTCTGCGCCGCGCGTACTGGCTTACGGCGGTCCATACCGCCTTACTGCGCCGTCCCTCGGTCCGGACGTCCCCCGACAGCAACGCCGCCCGTACCGCCTCCGGCGTTGGGGCGTCCGCGCGCGCCACCGTGACGCCGTTGCCGATTTCGTGGCGGGTGTGGGCATCGCTTCCGGCGAAGCCGCGTACGGCGTGGGCGGCGGCGAACGCCCGGGCCATTGCGTTGGCTTGACGGTTTTTCCGGTCGGCGCGGCTGTTCCAGACCTCGATTCCGTCCACGTACGGCAACGCCTGTTCGGCGCGTTCCGGGCGTTTCGTGTGCTCGAAGGGGTGCGCAAGGACCGCAATTCCGCCCTGCGCGTGGATTTCCGCCACGGCTTCCGGAAGGGTACGCGCCCGGACCGGTTCCGTCACGAACCACCCTAACAGGTGTCCGGCGTCCGTGGAGACCTCCACGCCCGGGATCAACAGCAGTCCCGGGAACGCGGCGGCGCGTTCCGCTTCCGGAAGGACGCGGTCATGGTCACAGACGGCCACGCCGTGCAGTCCGGCCTCCCGCGCGCGGGAGGCGATTTCGGACAGCGTCAGGACGCCGTCCGGGGAATGATGGGAATGTATATGCAAATCAAGGCGAAGTTCCATAAATCCTACCCCCGGCGCGTGAAAAGCGTGTTACGGAGATACCGGAGCATGGGCGCGGGGTCGCGCCAGCTCGACAAGGCCTCCTGCGCGAACAGACAGTCGGGCAGTCCCCGGAGAAACGCGCGTACGTGTCCGTGCCGCAACAGGCTGAGCAGGGCGGCGCTGTCATTCAACAGGAACCGCATTCGCACGCCGTTTCGGTAGTCGTGCGGGACATAGGGGGACGGGGCGCCGTACGCCGCCTGTACGTAGCGGAGCGGCAACGGACTGCGGGCCTTTTCCGTCAGGGGAAAACTGCCCCAGATTCGCGGGTTGACTTCCAGTACCCGCCCGCCCTTGAACTCCACCATGGCGAGGCCCTGAAAGCCGAAGGAGCGTAAGAGTTTATGGGCCTGTTGCACCAAGGCGTCATCGTAGACGCTCTCACAGCACGCGGACGGCCCGCCGCTGATCGGATACTCCCGTATCCGCCGGTGACAGAGCGCGCCCAGCAGTACGCCGTCACGGCCCATCAGCAGACTGGCCCCCATGCCGTCCCCCTGTACGTATTCCTGTACCAGCGGGGCGTTGTCGTAGGCGCTCATGGCGGAGACGGCGGTCCGCCACTCTTTTTCGTTCCGCGCGATTTGATAGCGTTCCCGCGCTTTCAGGCCGAATTTTTCGCCGCAATGCGGCTTTACCACGACCGGATAGCGTTCGGGTTTGCCGTCATATTCCAGCGGGACGGGAATGTGCAGTTCCAGACAGCGGCGGTGTACGGCTTCCTTGTCGTTCAGGGCGTTGAGCGCGCCCGGGGAGGCGATCAGAAAGCGGCACAGCGTCCGGAAGCGTTCCCTCTGCCACGATACCACGTTCAGCGTAGCGGCCCCCGTGCAGAAGAGCGCCGGCTTGTCGTAACGTTCCAGCAGGGCCAGCAGATACTCGGAGTAGTTTCCGTCCGCGGCGGCCCCGGGGAGCCAGTGGCGTTCGGCCACGTAGCGCGACGCGAACGCCGGAGGGGTCCACGGGCAGTCGGCGCGCGTCTGCGTCACAACGACCCGGTACCCCGCGCGTCCCAGCGTCCGCACCGCCGCAACGGAAGCCCGGTATTTTGCGTCCGTGATGATGACTGTCCGCATTGTCCGCCACCGCCCTTCCATGGTCTTTCCGGACAGTATAGCAAATTTCGCGCCGGATTACAAGACATAGCCGCCGCGGCGCGAGAAAAAACCGCGCGGGATTCCGGCGCATTTCCGGCTTGACAATCCGGAAAAAACAGGGATAATAGACGTATGAGTATTACAGGGAGGGTCCGCCATGACACTGGAAGAACTTGAGGCACGAATCCCGCGCGGAAAAGTCCGTACGCGGTTCGCGCCATCGCCTACCGGGTATATGCACGTTGGAAACCTGCGGACCGCGCTGTATACGTGGCTGATTGCCCGTCACGGCGGCGGTACGTTCGTTCTGCGCATTGAGGACACCGATCAGAACCGCCTCGTGGAAGGCGCCACGGAAGTGATTTACCGCACCCTCGCGGAGTGCGGGCTGGACCATGACGAAGGCCCCGACATCGGCGGGCCGGTCGGGCCGTACGTTCAGTCGGAACGCCGGGAACTGTACGGTATGTATGCCCGTCTGCTGGCGGACAAGGGCGCGGCGTACCGCTGTTTCTGCGAAAAATGCGCCGCGGAGGAGGAGACCGGCGCGTTTTCCCGGGAGGAGGACCCGTGCCGCGCGCTCACCCGCGCGGAATCGGACGCGAAAGCCGCCGCCGGGGAACCGTACGTAATCCGTCAGAAAATCCCCCGCGAAGGCTCCACGACCTTTCATGACGTCTCTTTCGGCGACATCACCGTAGAGAACCGGGAGATGGACGACCAAGTTTTACTCAAGCGGGACGGACTGCCCACGTACAATTTCGCGAACGTGGTGGACGACCACCTGATGGGCATTACCCACGTGGTACGGGGGAGCGAATATCTGGCTTCCGCGCCGAAGTACAACCTGCTCTATGAGGCGTTCGGCTGGGAAATTCCGGAGTACGTGCACTGTTCGCCGGTCATGCGGGACGCCCATAATAAAATGTCGAAGCGTCACGGCGACCCGTCCTATGAGGACCTGATCGCGCAAGGGTACCTGACCCCGGCGGTACTGAACTATGTGGCGCTTCTGGGATGGTCCCCGCGCGGGGAACTGGCCGAAAAAGAGTTTTTTACGCTCCCGGAACTCGTGGAGGCGTTCGACGTCGCGGGCATTTCCAAGTCCCCCGCCATCTTTGACATGGAGAAGCTGACTTACTTCAACGCCGCCTATCTGCGCGCCATGACGCCGGAAGCGTTCGCGGACGCGGCCGCGCCGTATATCCAACGGGCCGTGAAAAATCCGGACGTCAGCGCGTCCGAAATCGCGGGACTTTTACAGGCCCGTTGTGAAAAGCTGTCCGACATTCCCGGAAAAATCGACTTTTTCGATGCCCTTCCCGAGTACGATATTACGCTGTTCACGAATAAGAAGTCTAAAACGACTCCGGAGGTGTCCAAGGCCATGCTCGAAGCGGCGTTGCCTGCGCTGGAAGCCGTCCCGGACTGGACTTTGGAAGCCATACGCGACGCGCTCTTTCCCCTTGCCGGGGCGTTGGGCGTCAAGAACGCCACGCTTCTGTGGCCGGTCCGGATCGCGGTGTCAGGACGGGCCGTCACACCCGGCGGGGCCGTGGAGCTGTGCCACATTTTGGGCAAGGCCGAAACCCTGCGGCGTCTGAGAAGCGGCCTTGCGAAGCTGTCGGAATCCTGAACGGGTCCGTTCCATTCGGAAGAAAGGAAAGTGAACGTCATGGGCCATCTTATCATTCCGGACGGATATCGTCCGCGCCTGACCAGCAGAGAGCTTCAGCGCGCCGTTGCGCTGATTCATGAGGAGTTCCCCAGCCGTCTGGCCTCATGCCTGAACCTGCGGGAAGTCCGCGCGCCGCTGTTCGTGGACCGCGCCAGCGGCCTGAACGAAAGTCCGGGCGCGGCGGGTCCGGCGGTCTCGTTCGACATTCCCGACATCAACGTCCACGCGGAAATGATCCATTCCCTGTCCAAGTGGGCGCGCGTGGCGTTGAAACGTTACGAGTTCAAACTGGGCACCGGCCTGTACGCTTCCGTACACACCGTCCGCCCGGACGTGCGCCCGGACAATATGCGCTCCGTGTACGTGGACCAGTGGGACTGGGAGAAGCACATCGACCCGCAGAACCGCGACACGCAGTATTTACGCGACACCGTGCGCGACATCGTGACCTGTATCTGCGACGCGGCGGAGACGCTCCGGAAGGCCTTCCCGGCCCTGACCTTCCGCCCCGACCGGGACGTGTACTTCATCACGGCGCAAGAGTTGGAGGACCGCTTCCCGCACCTGTCGCCGGCGGAGCGGGAGACGGAAATTTGCCGTGTGCACAGGACCGTCTTTCTGACCTGTGTCGGTCCGGACCTCCATTCCGGCGCGCCCCACGCCGTACGCGCCCCCGACTGCGATGACTGGAGCCTGAACGGCACGTTGTTCATGTGGAACCCGGTTCTGAAACAGGCCTGCGAACTGTCTACCATGGGAATCCGCGTGGACGCGGAAGCGCTCCGGCGTCAACTGACCGCCGCCGACTGTGAGAACGTGCGTTTTCTTCTCTTCCACCAGATGTTGTTGAACGGCGACCTTCCGCAGTCCATTGGAGGCGGAATCGGGGCTTCCCGGCTGTGTATGCTCCTTTTGGAAGCCTGTCACATCGGGGAAGTACAGGCGGGGCTTTGGGACGCGGAAACCGTACGGGCCTGTGAAGAGGCCGAAATCCCGCTGCTGTGATTTCCCGTGCCGTTAGAAAATTCTGGGATTCGGAACAAAAAGAGCTTGACAGAACCGGTCGATTCCTGTAATCTTTTCTGAGCGTGAACACAATCACAAAAGAGAACAGGTGGGAAAGCAATGCTGGAACGCGTATTCAGTGGAATCATGGCCGTTTGGATGGCGGTTTTTCCGGCCGGGGACGCCCGGACGGCGGACAGCGGCCCGGAAGCGGTCAATGTGAGCGCGGAGGAAGCGTATACCATGTCCGACACGCCAACGCTTGAGCGCGTCAGGACCGTGACGTTCGCCGACACGCCGGAAAAAGCCGCCGATGCCGTCAGTTACGCGGCCTTTTGCGGCCTGATGTCCGGCTTTGAGGACGGTTCGTTTTATCCCGACAACTTTTTGAACGCCGCGCAGGCGGTCCGGATTCTTCGCCGTATCGCCGCGCGGACCGCGCTGGACGCCGGTCCCGATACCGCTTCCGATGTCGAGTGGGCCGCCGCCGTGGAACTGCTCTCCCCGGAGGACGACAATTTCCGCGTGACCTTCCGCCCGCAGAACCCGCAGGTTCTCATAGAGTACGAGGACGGAACGCAGGAATTGATCGACTACCACGCGATTCCGGACAGCGCGCGCGTTGGCGTGTTCGCGCTGTACGGGAAAGGCGTCTCCTTGAACCCCGAAACGCCGTTGACCCGCGCGCAGTTCGCCCTACTCCTCTACCGCTTCGCGATGTTCGCCGGGTACGATTTGACCTGTACGGGCAATCTCAGTTTACGTCGGGACGGGGAAAGCGTACCCGACTACGCCAAAATTCCTTATTCATGGGCCATGGAGCATGACCTGTACCGGACCATAGTTGTAGATGACCTCTGTCCGGGGCTTCCGGTCTCCCGGGCGCAGGCCGCGCTGATTTTCACGGCCCTGATCGCGGACGGCACCGGCGAACCGGTCGCCGTACAAATCACGCAGGCCGCGCGCAATCCCTTCTTCGTCAGCAAAAGCCGCGACTTGCACGATGCCATACAGGCGGCCATAGACAGCGCCGGACGCCGTTACAACGCCACCGGCTTGCAGGTGGCCGTCATTGAGCGCGGACGCCTTACCGATACGTACGCCTACGGCTGGGCCACCAAAAACGAGGACCCCATGACCCCCGCGCATAAAATGCGGATCGCGTCCATTTCCAAAGTCATCCTTGGCATGGCGGCGGCGCGAATGCGGCAAGACGGGTTGGTTGACTACGCCGCCCCGCTGGGCGCCTACTGGGACGAAACCTTTCAGAATCCCGCCCACCCCGATACGCCCATTACCCTGAGAACGCTTCTTACGCATACCTCTTCCCTTGCCGATGGAAGTCTGCTCTCGGCTTCCGTACGTTCCCGGTTGGGTACGGGCCGGGGCTATACGTCCGCCGTGCCCGGTTCGCTCGATAACTGGGAGTACAGCAATTTCGGCTTCGGCGTCCTTGGCATGACCCTTGAACGCGTGGCCGGACGCACGATGGACCAGATTTTAGACCGCTATTTCTTCGACCGGATGGGCATTGACGCCAGTTTCTACGCCGGAGACTTGGACGACTCCTCCGAATTGGTAACCCTTTACAGCGGCGGTTCCGTGACCCGTTCCCTGTCCGACCAGCGTCAGCGGCACAACCCCGGAAGCCCGGGCAGTGACGGCACCGTGTTCGCCGGAGGCCTGACCATCAGCGTACGCGACCTCGGCAAAATGGCCGCCCTGCTCGCCAATGACGGCGCCTATGAGGGTTTGCAACTGCTCAGCCCCGAGTCCGTGCGCCTTATGGAGACGTACGAAAATCAGAAAGTATCGGACGGCTTCTATCAGGCCATGCCCATCCGCTACCGTACCAACGCCTACGGGCGCAGCGGCATTTACTACCATACCGGCAGCGCCTACGGCGTGTTCAACGGCCTTTCCTACGACCCGGCCACCGGCGATGGCGTGGTTGTGCTGACGGTCGGGGCCGGCGGATCGAGGGACAGCAACGGCAATTACGCCGTATGCGGCGCGATTTACGATGCCGTCTATCACGCCATTGAGCGTTGACGGCCCATCACGCACGCCAGCAGAAAGCCGCCGCCACAGCATACCCCCGACAGCAGAATTTCCCCCGGGCCGCTGTAGCGCAACGGCACCATAAAGAGCGTGGACGCGCAGACAACCCCCAAAATTCCGTGGGACACTTCGGCGTGACGCGTCCTGAAAAGGCGGTCCATGAGCCGCGCGAACAGCGCCGCCGACACCGCCGCCCCCGGGATACACGCCCAGAGCGCCGCGATATCCATGCCGGTCAGGTCCGCCAGCAGGGGCCGGTACAGTCCCAGCGCCATCATAATCGGGGACGCGCTGAACCCCGGCAGGACCGTGCCCAAGCCCCAGAGCGTCCCGCAGAAGCCGTACCACCAGAAGTTCGGCGCGGCCTGTACGCGCAGAACGTGCCGCACGCAGTAGAAGCCCGCGCAAAGCGTTAGCGCGCAAAGCGCGAAACAGGCCCAAGCCGAACGGGGGCGCCCATCCTTGCCGGCCTCCCGGAACAGCGCCGGTACGCTCCCGGCAATCAGCCCGATAAACAGCCACACGCAGACGGTTTCCGACCGCGACATCACCGCGCTTAACCCGCGCGCCAGCAGAAAGAACCCCGCGCACCATCCCAGCCCCAGCGGAACCCATAGACGCCAATATTTCGACACGGCCTCTTTCGGACGCGTGAGCAGTTCCATAAAGGGCCGGTACACGCCGAACACGACCGCCAGCACGCCGCCGGAAACGCCGGGCAGAATCGCCCCCGCCCCTAACAGCATTCCGCACAGGGCGTAACGCCCCCCGTGCCGGACGTTTTCCATCCATTGTACCGTATTCTTCGCCTCCCTTGTCGCTTTTTGCAAGCCACTTTTGTACATTTTTCCGATTTTCTCTTGACCTTGCGTCAGAAATCGGGTAAAATAATAAGCTGTGTATTACGGAATCGTCCGGCGCGCCGGACGCGGAAAGGTAGATTGAAACATGGAACATCCCTACAAGACCCGTCAGGGCGGAGCTACGGTCACAGTCTTTGTCCCCTATGACTGTAAAAATCACTGCCCGTTCTGTATCAATAAAGGCGAATACGCCGATATGAGCGGATTTTCCTTGGAGAACATCTGCCGGAGTATCCGCCGCATGGACGCCATTACCCCGTACTGTGACTTCGTTTTCACCGGCGGGGAACCCCTCTCCGAACTCGACTCCCTTCAGGTCATGCTCGACCAGATTCCCACAACCCACCGCGTGTTTATCAATACGACCCTGCCCGTTTCGGAGTTCCAGTCCGAGGCGGATGTGCTCGCGTTCGCCGAGCGCAACCGCGAAAAGATTACCTGTATCAATGTTTCCCGGCATATGCAAAAGTATGTCGTGGAATCAAACGACAGTCTGCTGGCGCGTCTGCCGGTTCCGTTCCGGGTGAACTGCGTGCTCTACAAGAACTACCCCGCGGTGCGGATTGTGCCGTATTTGGAACGGTTCCGGGCCATCCCGGGCGCGTCCATCCAGTTCCGCTTCGACTACACCGCCACCACCCCCGAAAACCTCTATGACGAGGAACACGACAAAATCCTGCACGACCTGCGGAAAATCGCCGTCTATACCGGCCTTGACGGCTGCCGTATGCGCTGCGGGTTCCACTTCAACTACCGGGGCATGGAGCTGACCTATCACAAGACGCTTCCCTACTCCACCATTGTGGAGCGTGACCCCGCGGACGGCGTCACGTACGATATCCTCTACGACATCCTCATCAAGCAGAACGGCGACATTCACTCCGACTGGACCGGCGTCCCGCTGGATGTGGCCGCCTATGAAAAGGTCATCTTTGAGCCGTACGACCTGCGCTGGCTGGTCAAAGTGGCCTGAACGACCGCCCCGAAACAACCGTTCCGGGGCGTTTTTTTACTGGCCGTACTGTGAGATCAGATTGGCCTTTTTCAGCTCTTTTTCGTTTTGGTAATACTGACGGGCTTTCGTGCCTAACGCGGGGTCGATTTCGTCAAGCTGGGAAGCGATGTTTTCGACCTGCGCGTTGCATTCGGCTTCCATGGCTTCTATCGTGTCCATCTTGCCGTAGACAATGCGGATTTTCATGGTTCTGGTCTGCTTTGCGGGGTCCAGCGCCAGAAATTCGTCAATACATTCATTGATAATGCCGTCCAGTCTTGAGGAGAAGGAGCTTTTCAGAACGTACAACTGCGCAAACAGATTTTGTACGCGCGCTTCCGTTTCGGCTTTGGCCTTGTCGGCCTCACTGGGTTGCGGAGCTTCCGTCCGCCCGCTGTCCTGTTCCCCGGAAAGTTGCGCCTCGGGTTCCGGTTCCGGGGCCGGTTTGGACGTCTCCGGCTCCGGTACGGGTTTGGACGTCTCCGGCGTGGGCGCGGACGGCTCCGGCTCCGATACGGGTTTGGACGTCTCCGGCGCGGGTGTGGGCGTCTCCGGCTCCGGTACCGGCGCGGACGGTTCCGGCTCGGGTACGGGTTTGGACGTCTCCGGCGCGGGTGTAGGCGTCTCCGGTTCCGGTACGGGCGCGGGCGTCTCCGGCGCGGGCGTCTCCGTCTCCGGGGCGGCGGTAGCGTTGGATTCCGGCGCGGTCTCCGGTTCGGACGGCTCCGCCGCGCCGTTCGCGGGGGTCAGGAACTGCGCGGCCGCCTCTTCCAAGGTCATGGTCCCGTCCGCGATGGCCGCCTGCATTTCGGGCGTCAACTGAATGTCCGGCACCTGATACTGGTCCTGTAATTCCTGTGTAATCTGTTCGTTTTCCGTACTTTTGGCCGTCACCTGTTCCTCGTTCATGGTGGCGCTCTTGGCCACGGAGGCCGCCGTTTTCAGGCGCGACCACTGCGTGAGCGCGACCGCGACAATCAGAACCGTTACAACCGCAACCGTTCCAATGATAATTTTTTTCCTCATGTCAGCCCTCTTTCCTGTGTATGCGTTCGGCCGGGGCGCGTACGCTCGACCGTGGCAGACATTATACCATCTCCCCGGGCAAAAGGGAAGAGAAATTCCCGGGGAAACCAGAAGATTTTCCCGGGAAAAGGTGTCCGGACGGCGTATCGGACTTAGTCGGCGCGGGGACCCGCGGCGGCGACTTCGGCGCTCATGTGCGTGTACTGCTTGAAATTGTCGCGGAAGCTCTTGGCCAGCATTTCGCAACGGTGGTGATACTCGTCCTTGTTCTCCCACGTGTTGACGGGGTCAAGGATTTCGGAGGGTACGCCCGCAATGGCCTTGGGGACCTGTACGCCAAAGGTCTTGTCGGTGAAAAACTCGCCCTTTTCGATGTCGCCGTTCAAAGCGGCCGTGACCATGGCGCGGGTGTACTTCAGGCTCATGCGCTTCTGCTTGCCGTTCTCGTCATGGACGCCGTTCCAGCCGGTGTTGACAAGGTAGACATTCGCGCCGGAGCGCTCGACCTTCTCGGCCAGCATTTTCGCGTACACGGACGGATCCAGCGGGAGGAACGGAGCGCCGAAACAGGTGGAGAAAGTCGGCACGGGTTCCTCAATGCCGATTTCGGTACCGGCCACTTTGGAGGTGAAGCCGGAGACAAAGTAATACATGGCCTGTTCCCGGTTGAGTTTGGAAATCGGAGGCATAACGCCGTACGCATCGGCGGTCAGGAATACCACGACCTTGGGCACGCTGCTGCTCATGCCGGAGAGTTCGGCGTTGGGGATATAGTCCACGGGATAGCCCACGCGGGTATTGACGGCAAGGGAATCGTCAAAGAAGTCAAATTCGCGGGTATCGGGGTCCATGACCACGTTCTCGACCAGCGCGCCGAACTTGATGGCGTGGTAGATTTCCGGCTCTCCCTCTTCCGTCAGGTTAATGCACTTTGCGTAACAGCCGCCCTCGAAATTGAATACGGAATCATCGGCCCAGCCGTGTTCGTCATCGCCAATCAGGGCGCGGTTGGGGTCGGCGGACAGGGTGGTTTTCCCGGTGCCGGAGAGGCCGAAGAACACGGCGGTGTCTCCGTCCTTGCCGATATTGGCCGAGCAGTGCATGGGGAACACGCCCATTTTCGGAAGGACGTAGTTCATCACGGAGAACACGGACTTCTTGATCTCCCCGGCGTACTGACTGCCGCAGATCAGGACCATGTGCTCCTCATAGTTCACGAGAATGACGGCTTCCGTACGGGTGCCGTCCAGTTCGGGGATACACTTGAAGCCGGGCACGGCAATGATCGTGTAATCAATGTTGAAGTCCTTGAGGTCCTCGGCGGCGGGGCGGCGGAGGAGCTGGTACATAAACATATTCTGGGACGCCAGTTCGTTGATGATACGGAAATTCTGCCGGTATTTCGGGTCGGCCCCGGCGAAACCGTCAAAGATGAAGATTTCCCGTCCCTGCAAGTAGGCCTTGACCTTGGCAAAGATGGCGTCATACTTTTCCTTTTCAATGGGTACGTTCACATCGCCCCACGCGATATCGTCATGAATGGCGGGCGTGTCCACGATGAACTTGTCTTTGGCGCTACGGCCGGTGTAGCGTCCGGTCTTGACGACCAGCGCGCCGGTACGGGACAGCGTACCCTCTCCGCGGCGGAGCGCATGTTCCGTCAACTGGGCGGGGTTCAGGTTCCGGTAGACCGCCGAGGGGTTGATGATACCGAGTTTTTCAAGGCCGTAAGTTTCCATAGGTGTATTCCTCCATACGTGGAAAAAGTTGTGGCGGGAAAGTCCCTGCGGGACAGTCCGCGGAGTATTATACTCGCTTTCACAGGGAATAGCAAGGTTTTTTGTGAAATTATGAAAAAAACCGGAAAACGGACACAGTCACGGGCAAGAATGGTAGTTTTTACCGGATTACCGTTCGGGCGTTCGGCTTTTTTCCGAGCACTTCCCGGCGGATGTAGTCAAAGGCGGCGTCCTCTCCCTCGTCACGGAGTTTCAGAAGCATGGACTCGATCAGGGCGGACGTGGCGGGGTGCATGAGGAGGCGTTTGGCCTTGCCGCGCTGGAAAAACTCGTACGGGTCGGCGTCCGTGTACTGCGCGCCGCGGTAGACCTTGCTGGCCGCCACGCGGTCGCAGAACATTTCCGCAACGTACTTTTTTGGCATTTCCACGCCGCAAATCCCCTGCCCGTCAAGGCCGTAATCGGTCCAATACTCAAAATGATGTTTGTTGCGGCCCTTGTGATGGAGCCAAGAGGCGCTGTAACCGTACTGCCGGCGCTGGGCATCGTTGGGACTGCGGTCCCCCTGATAGTAGCGCGCGCCCGCGAAGAACTCCACGGGGGCGTATTTGGAAAGGTCATGGGTCAGGCCCTGCCAGTAGAGGCCGAGCCGGAAACAGGCGCGCCGGACCAGTTTCCGGTGTTGGCGGACGGTTTTCCAGTGCGCGAAAATGTGTAACAAGCGCTGACACTTCCTCTCCGTGCGCCCTCCACGGTCCCGCGCATACGGACAGGCGGAACGGGGCACCCTGTGTCGGGGTGGTGGCATGGAGAGCGGAATTTATGGCTGTCCGGCCCGGTGGAAGGCGTTTCTGCCTCCGGGCGCGCGGCGCGTACGGACCCGGGCGGGCGTGGGGAAACGGGCGTGGGCGGCGCTGGCCCTGACGCCGGACGGGTGCCGGAAACTGCGCGCGGGCGCGGAACTCTCCTGCGGACTGCTGCTGCTTCCGGGCAACTGTCCGGCGGAACAGTGGCCGCGACTGCGGGCGGGCCGGGTGGCGTCCTACGGGCTTTCCCCGCGCGACAGCCTGACCTTTTCCAGCTTACAGGAGCCGGTTCTGTGCGTACAGCGGGCGTTGCCGACCCCGGACGGCGGCGTGATTGAGCCTCAGGAAATCCCTCTGCCCGGACTTCCGGCCCCGGTCGAAGAATTTCTGCCCCTGCTGGGCCTGTGGCTTCTGTACGGGTACCGCTGAGCGTCAGCGTTTTTCGGGTTCCGGGTACTCCACGCCGAAGGTCTCCACGCGGATACTCCGAATCGTCTGCGGCTTTTTGGGCTTGTCGTTCATCATGTTGCGCGGCACGCGGGAAATGCTCACGGCGGCGTCCGCGCCCTGAATGACCTGCCCGAAGGCGGCGTACTGTCCGTCAAGGTGTTCCGCGGGGCCGACCATGATGAAAAACTGACTTCCGGCGGAATCGGGGTCCATGGTGCGCGCCATGGACAGTACGCCGGTGGTATGCCGGATGTCGTTGTCGGGGAAGCCGTTCCCGGAGAACTCGCCCCTGATTTCGTAGCCGGGGCCGCCGGTGCCGGTGCCGTTCGGGCACCCGCCCTGAATCATGAAGCCCGGAATGCAACGGTGAAAAATCAGGCCGTCATAAAAGCCGCCGTTGGCGAGGGAGATAAAGTTCCGGACGGTGTTCGGGGCCTTGTCCGGGTAGAGTTCCGCGCGCATGACCTGCCCGTCCTGCATGGTGATGGTAGCAATGGGGTTTTTCGTGTCAGGCATTCTAAAACGCTCCTTTCCCGCTTTGTCAGCGGTTCCAATCTTTTCTGTGGCGGTCCATTTCGCGTTCGGCGTCACGCTTGGCAATAGCGGCGCGTTTGTCGTAGTTCTTCTTGCCCCGGCACAGGCCGATCTCCAGTTTGACGCGCGCGTTCTTGAAGTAGACGCTCAGCGGAATGAGCGTGTAGCCCTCCTCCCGGACGAGCGCGTGCAAATTACGGATTTCGCGCCGGTGCATCAGAAGGCGGCGGTCCCGTACGGGGTCCTTGTTGAAGATGTTGCCCTTCTCATAGGGGGAGATGTGCATACCATGGACGAACAACTCCCCCTGCCGTACGGAGCAGTACGCGTCTTTCAGGTTCAGGGTCCCCGCGCGGATGGACTTTACTTCCGTGCCGGACAGCGCAATGCCGGCTTCGTAACGCTCCTCAACAAAGTAATCGTGATACGCTTTCCGGTTCCGCGCGACTTGTTTGATTCCTTTCTTTTCCGTGGCGTTCCCCTCCTTTCAGGAAAAGTATACCACAATTCTGTGGCGGTTGCAATCATTGTATCGACGGACGCCGCGTTTTACACATACTGGAAATCCGCGCCGCCGTGCGGCAAATCGCCATTTGTCCGCGACTTTTCGCCGCGTACTCTCAGCGATCATACGGTTGACTTTTTTTCCGCTATCCTGTATAATCATAGAATTCCTTAGCGGAACATGAAAGAAATGGCAACAATTTTGTCGCCAAAATTTTACTTTTTTGTGACTGAAAATCGAATCAATCCATGCTATCATGGCAAAACAAGCGAAATGTATCAAAGGAGACTTCTCGATGAATCGCAAACCATGGCAATGTACGCTCATATTGGCCGTGACCGTTCTATTTCTGACGTCCTGCGGCGCGGAGCGGACGCCTAACAACTCCGGACGGCAGTCCGTGCGTACGGATTACATCAGTACGGAGAACTTTCTAAAATTCGTGGACGACAACCCCAACACCGTGGACCCGCAATGCACTTCGGAATATTACACCGTGGCGCTGAACATCTTTGACCGGCTGGTGGAAATCCAATCGGACCCGGAAAGCGGAAGCAGTGAAATCGTGCCGTCTTTGGCGGAGTCGTGGGAAATCTCGCCGGACGGCCTGACGTACTCCTTCCGCTTGCGGGAAGGCGTACAGTTTAGTAACGGCTCTCCGCTGACCGCTTCGGACGTGGAATTCACTCTACGCCGCCTCCTGACCTATCCGGACGCGTGTAATCAGGACATCGCTATGATGATTCGGGGCGCGCGGGAACTCTCGGAAGGACGCGTACGGTCTCTGCCGGGCTTCCGCGCGGAAGGCGACTACGACTTTTCCCTGACGCTCGAACAGCCTTACGCGCCTTTTCTGGCCTGTCTGTCCACGCCCGGGGCGTCCATTCTGGACGAGGAAAGCACGCTGGAAGCCGGGAACGCGTTCGGAAAGGTCCCGGAACTGACCATTGGCACAGGGCCGTTTATTTTTCAGGAGTGGACGCCCGGTTTCCGGATGCTTCTGTCGGCCAATCCGGACTGCTGGTCAGGCCCGCCGCGCTGTGAGGGATTGTACATTCAACTGCTTTCCGACTCGGAGGCCCAGCGGCTCTTGTTTGAACGGGGCGATCTGGACATTCTGGACCTTGACAACTTGGGCAATGAGGCGGAATTCTTCGTGCACGGGGACATCTATCAGGACAACCTCCGCGAAGGGCCGCGCGTGGGCATTTCCTACATTGCCCTGAACCAGTCCGTGGAACCGCTTGGAGACGTACGCGTCCGGCGCGCTCTGCAACTCTCCCTGAACCGTCAGCTTCTGTTGGACGCGGTCTTTGGCGGACGGGGCACGCTTGAAAACGGAATCTTTCCGCACGGCCTGATCGGGTTCAATCCGGACCTTCCCGAAATCCCCTACGACCCGGAGGAGGCGGTTCGTCTGTTGGAGGAGGCCGGATACGCCGATGGGTTCACTCTCCCCATCAGTTACCCCGACAATTCTACCACAACCATGCGGGAACTGTTGACATTGGTGGCTTCCATGTGGCAGGAAATCGGGGTACGTCCCTTGACGCTGGAAGTGCCGGAAGAGGAGTTTATGGCCCAGCGCAAGAGCGGCGCGCTGGCCTGTTACTCCAACACGTGGTCCGCGGATTTCAACGACCCCGACAACTTCATCTATACCTTCTTCGGCACGCCCGAACATACGCGCTCCCGCAGTCTGTGCTACCCGGACAACGAGGTCATGGAACGCATTCGGAACGCCCGCGCCATTGTGAACGAGGCGGCGCGGATTCGGGAGTATCAGGACTTGGAACGTAAAATTGTACAGGAGGACGCCGCGTGGATTCCGCTTTTTTCAAAACAGCATATCTTTGTTGTCAGTGACCGTGTGGACGGCTTCCGGGTTTCGTGGAACGGCTGGTCGAGCAACCGTTACCGGGACGTTGCGGTAGTGACGCCCTGACCGCCGGACAGGATAGAAAGGGGTGGATGTTATGCACTCAATCCGTACAAAGCTAACGGCCCTGACGATTGTGGCCATGCTGGTCATCCTGTTGTCGGTGGGCAGTATGGGCATTTACGCGGTCAGGACGCAGGGCAACCGGCAGACCGCGCAGAACATGAGCCTGATTTGTGACAACTACCGCGGAATCCTGAACCAGTATTTCAACAGCGTGGAACAGTCTGTGGACATGGTGACGCGCTACATCAGCGAGACACTCAGCGGCGTGGACCTTTTGGAAGGGGGAGTTATTGGCGCGCGGGGAGACGGAAAGGCCATCCGTGAGGACGAAACTTCCGAACAGCAGTTACGCCTTGACGCGCACCTCAATGCGCACACGGAAATGGTCCGGACCGTGTTCCGCAGTGTGGCGAACCATACCAGCGGCGTCATTACCTATTATTACCGGATCAACCCGGAAGTCAGCCGGAACGTGGAAGGCTTTCTCTTTTCCCGTATCGGGGGCGTCCAGTTTTCCGCAATCCCCCTTACGCCGCTGGCTGACTATGAACCGGACGATATTTCCCATGTGGGCTGGTACTATATCCCAATCCAGCGCGGGCGGCCTTCTTGGATTGGCCCGTACTATAACGACAATCTGGGCGTGCAGATGGTCTCCTATGTCACGCCCATTTACAAGTCCGGGACCTTCATCGGCGTTGTCGGCATGGACATCAGCTATGAAACGCTCGTCAGCCAGATTCAGGACCTCCGGATTCTGGAAAGCGGCTACGCCGTCCTCACGGACGCGGAAGGCAACATCGTATATCATCCGGAAATGTCGATCGGGGAAAGTATGGCGGACGCGGGTCCGGCATTGAGCGGGGCGCTGGAACGTCTCCGCTCCGAAAAGCAGAGCGGCGCCAATCTGGTCCGTTACACCTATCACGGCGTGACCAAACAAATGTACTTTAACACGCTCTCGAACGGAATGCGCCTGCTCGTGGTTGCTCCCGAAAAGGAGATCCACGCCGTGACCATGCGGTTGATTAACCGGATTACCCTTGCCGGATTCCTGTTTCTGTTTCTTTTCAGCGCACTGATGGCCGTAACCACGAAGCACATCACGGAACCGCTCCAACGTCTGACGGTGGCGTCCAAACATCTGGCGGAAGGGGACTACCGCGTAAATTTCACGTACCACAGTAACGATGAGGTGGGCATTCTGACCAGCGCCTTTGAACGGCTCGTGGAACACCTCCGGATTTATATCAACGACCTGAACAGCCGCGCCTATCAGGACGCCTTGACGGGCGTCAAGAACAAGGGCGCCTACAACGTCTCGGCCCAGATTCTGAACGATGCCATCCGCCTTTCGCCCGCCGATAGAAAGCCGGAATTCGCGGTGATCATGCTGGACTGCAACGACCTGAAGAAAGTCAATGACAAGTACGGGCACGAAAAAGGGGACCTCTATTTGCAAACGGCCTGTGAACTGATTTGCAAGGTATTCGTACACAGTCCGGTGTTCCGGATGGGCGGCGATGAGTTCGCGGTGATTCTGCAAAAGGACGATTACTATATCCGGAACGACCTTCTGACGCGGTTCGATATTTACGCGCAACAGATTAACGCGGAAGCCGCGTTTCCGTGGGAAGAGGCGCACATTGCGAAGGGCATGGCGGACTATGAACCCGGCAAAGATATCGGGGTAGAATCCGTGTTCCAGCGCGCGGACGAAGCGATGTACGAGGATAAGAAACGCTGTAAGGCCTTGAGGCTTGCGTAAAGGCGTAAAAAACGGGCGTTCCGGTGAACGGAACGCCTGTTTTCCGCTTTTACGGTTTGAGTTCCAGATAGAGGGAGCGGTAATGTTTCGCGGAGTTCTCCCACGAGACATCTTTCTCCATGTTGCGCACGACCATTTCATCCCAGCGCGGACGCGCGGTGAAGTACATGGTCTTGGCGCGGTTGATAGCGTCCAGAAGCAGTCCAGCCTCGTAACGGTCGAAGGTAAAGCCGTTGCCCTCGTTGGTGTACTCGTTGTACGGCTGTACGGTGTCTTTCAGGCCGCCGGTTTCGCGCACGATGGGGACGGTACCGTAGCGCATGGCGATTAACTGCGTCAGGCCGCACGGCTCGAACTGGCTGGGGACCAGCAGGGCGTCCGATCCGGCGTAAATCATGTGGGCGCGGCCCTCGTCATACATGATGTTGGAGCAGACACTGCCCTTGTACGTGTTCTCGTAATAGCGGAAGGCGTCCTCATACTGCTTGTCGCCGGTACCAAGGACCACAATCTGGGTATTCCCGTCAATCAACTGCTGGAAAATGGCGTTGATGAGGTCAAGGCCCTTCTGGTCGGTCAGGCGGGAAATGAGGCCGATTACCATTTTGCCCTCGTCCTGTTCAAGCCCTAACTGTTTCTGGAGTTCCAGTTTATTGAGCTTTTTCTTTTCCAGCACGTCCGCGCGGTCATAGTTGGCGGCAAGCAAGGAGTCGGTCTTACTGTTCCAGAGTTCGCAGTCGATACCGTTGACAATGCCGCGCAGTTTCCCGGCGTGGTAACGGAGGTGGGCGTCCAGATTTTCGCCGTAGAACGGGGTTTGAATCTCCCCGGCGTAGGTGTTGCTGACCGTGGTAATCATATTGGCGTACGTCAGGCCGCCTTTGAGCATATTGGCGTCCTGATAGCCCTGTTTGAGCACGGCGTAGTCAAAGAGGTAATCGGGCAGGCCGGACCAGTATTGCACGGTCTTAATATCGTAAATGCCTTGGAAGCGGAGATTGTGGATGGTCAGAATGGTTTTCGCGTTGGTGATAGGCGTTTCCCCGAAGAGCGCGCGCAGGTAGATGGGCACTAACGCCGCTTGCCAGTCGTGGCAGTGGATAATATCGGGAATCCAGTCCATAAAGTTCAGGGCCGCGAGCGCCGCCTTGGCGAAGAAGCAGAATTTCGGAATATCGTCTACCAGATTCGTGTACGGGTTGCCCCAGCCGAAGAACTCTTCATTGTCGATAAAGTCATAGACCACGCCGTCCCAGACGTATTCCATAATGCCCACATAATAGGAGCGGCCGTCAGAACAAAGATTCATCATGAAGTCGCCGCGGTAGACCATCTTGTCCTGATACTTCTGAGGAATGCACTTGTAACGGGGCAGAATGACCTTGACATCACAGTTCTGCTTGGTCAGGGCTTTGGGAAGCGCGTACATAACATCGCCCAGTCCGCCGGTCTTGACGAACGGGTAGCACTCCGAGCCGATAAAGGCGACACTCCGCCGGGGTTGCGGAAGGGGTTCCGGCTCCGGTTCGGTCATCGGTTCCGGCTCAGCGGTTGCTTCCGGGATGGGTTCCGCGACCGGCTCCGGCTCGGCGGCCGCTTCCGGGACGGGTTCCGCGACCGGTTCCATGGCCGCGACCGGCACGGCTTCCATGACCGGTTCGGCCACCGCTTCCGGGGCGGGTTCGCTCGCCGGGGCGGCAACCGCTTCAAGAATCGGCTCCGATACCGGTTCCGTCACGGCCTTGACGGTTTTCTTGCTTCCTTGGCCCTTTTTTCCCGTTTTTCTTGTCGACATATTCACTGCTCCTTTGTTCCATCCTAATTACGGAAACGTAATTGGAGTTTGGCTTCCCGCCTGTTTTGCCCTATTATACCAGTTTTTACATCGTATGTCCAGTCCTTTTTCCGTGGGGCGTTCAGAAAGATGTGTCGGCGCGGTAGACCGCCAGCGCGGCGCGGTACATCTGGTAACAGTCCAGTTTGGCGACCGTCTCGAAGGGGGCGTGCATACTCAGGACGGGTACGCCGGCGTCCAGCGTGGTGATGTTGCGCTGTGCCATGTACGCGGCCACGGTACCGCCGCCGCCCGCGTCCACCTTGCCCAGTTCGGCAATCTGCCAGACGACCCCGGCTTCATCGAAGATACGCCGGATAAAGGCCACGGTTTCGGCGTCCGCGTCCGAAGCGCCGGACTTGCCCCGCGCCCCGGTGTACTTGCACAGGCCGATTCCGTAGTTGAGGAACGCGGCGTTGCGCTTGTCGTACACGTCCGCGTAATCGGGGTCGAAGGCCGCGGTCACGTCCGCGCTCAGGCAGAACGACTTCTCCCGGCATTCGCGGAGCGTGACGCCCTGCGCCGCGCACAGGTCCTCCATGAGCGTATCGAAGGCGGCGGAACGCATTCCCGTGACGCCCTCGGAGCCGATTTCCTCCTTGTCGGCCAGCATACAGACGGCGGTCTTTTCGGGCGTCCCGGACAGGTCCAGCAACGCCTTCAACGCGCCGTAGGCACACACCCTGTCATCGTGCCCGTACGCGCCGATCATGGAGCGGTCAAGGCCGATCTCACACGCCGGGGACGCCGGGACCGCTTCCAGTTCGGCGGAGTTGAAATCGTCCTCCGTGACGCCGTACTTGTCATGGAGCAGTTGCATGACGGCCAGTTTTACGCGTCCGCTGTCGTCCTCGTCCCCGATCGGACGGCTCCCGACCAGAAGATTGAGCGTTTCGGCGGGAATGGCCGTGGAGAGGGGTTTCTTGCCCTGTTCCTGTCCCAGATGGGGCAGAAGGTCCGTAATGACCAGTTTCGGGTCGCCGGGTTCGGCGCCGATATTGACCGGCACAACGGTTCCGTCCTTCAAGGCAATCACGCCGCGCAGTTCCAGAGGAATCGTCACCCACTGGTATTTCCGGATTCCGCCGTAATAATGCGTTTTGAGGAAAGCAAGCTCGTTTTCCTCGTACAGCGGGGTGGGCTTGAGGTCCAGCCGCGGGGAGTCAATATGCGCGGCGGCAAGCCGGATACCGTCCGAAAGCGGCCGCGTTCCGACATGAACCAGCATGACGGCCTTGCCGCGGTTGCGGACATAGAGCCTGTCGCCCGGTTTCACGTCCTGTCCGCGCGTATAGGGACGGTAGCCCCGCTCCTCCGCCATGCGGACCGCCTCCGCCGCGCACAGACGTTCCGTCTTGCACCGGTTCAGGAACGCAATGTAGCCCGCGCAATAGTCTTCCATAGCGGCGCGGTCGGCGTCCGTCAGGCGGTCGTAACCGTTCTTTTTTGCGCTGAGCAGTTTCTTTTTCAGTTCTTTGTAGCCTTCACTCACGGATGACACGTCCTTTCTTTTTCTCCCGTGCGCCGTAACGCTTTTCTTCCTGTAGGCCGTCAATCAGACGGCGCAGAAACACACGGGTTTCCTTTATAAACAACTCCCGCGTATCGGCGGCGTTGTTGAGTTCGTAGTCGCACTTGCTCCGGTAGTATTCGTCCGACTTCTGGGCGGAAATCCGGAGCCGCGCGTACGCTTCCGAAATGCCATCGCGCGCCATAATGCGCTGTACGCGTACCTCCATGGGCGCGGTCACGGCAATGGTCGCGTCACAGAGGCGGTCCAAGCCGCTTTCCAGAAGGTTCACGGCGTCCACGGCGCACAGCCCTTCGGACACGGCGGCGATTTTCTGTTCAAGGACCGGCAGAAGGTAGCGAAACACGATACGGTCCAGTCTGGCGCGCTGGTCCTTCTTCCCGAACACCTCTTCGCCTAATTTTTTCCGGTCCAGCGTTCCGTCTATGGAAAAGGCGGTCCGGAAGGCGCGGCGGAGTTCAAAGCGTAATTCCTCGTTTTCGTCCAGCAGTTGATGGTAGACGCGGTCACAGTCCAGCACGCTTCCGCCCATTTCCTCGATAATTTCCAGCACGGTGGACTTCCCCGCGCCGGTGCCCCCGGTGAGGCCTAAAATGATTCTCTGGGTGTCCGACTCCACCACGCGGAAGCCCGCCGCGCGCTTGAGCCGGTTTCCCACGGCAAGCCCTAACCCGCGGCTGTCCGGACATTGCGCGTAAATCTCCGTACAGGCGCTCTCGTCAAACGCGCGGAGCGCGGAAAAAAGCCGGCGGGCCTGTTCGGCGGGGACGCTGTAGGGACCGATCGTCCGCACTTCCTGATACGGGAAAAGCTCTTTGTACTCGTCAAAGCAGATGATTCCGGTACGCGGGCACATACGGCGGGAGATTTCGCGGGCGGTGGCGTCCGGGGCGCCGCTGAACACGGTCAGGGGCAGACGGGGGGCGTAATGGCGGTACTTCATGCCGGGGGATTTGGGGCGTTCGTCCTTGGGAAGCGGGGCGGTCACGGCCCTGTCGATTGCGATGGGACCGATCAGCGTCTCGATCGCTTCCACGGGGACGCCGCCCGGACGGAGTAAACGCGGCTGAGGCCCCGTCAGGTCCAGAATGGTGGATTCCACGCCAATGGCGCACGGGCCGCCGTCCACAATGCCGTGTATTTTCCCGCGCATATCGGCGAGCACCTCCCGCGCGGTGGTACAGCTCGGACGCCCCGACAAATTCGCGCTCGGCGCGGCGATCGGAAGGCCTAATTCCCGGATGAGCGCGAGCGCCACCGGGTGATTCGGACAGCGTACGGCGACCGTGTCCAGTCCGGCGGTCACGCGGTCCGGGACGTTGTTCCGGCGTTTCAGGACCAGCGTCAGAGGCCCGGGCCAGAACTTCCGGGTCAGCGCGAAGGCCATGGGCGGAATGTCGGCGCAGTAGCGCGGAAGCCACTGCTGTCCGCTGAGATGTAGAATCAAAGGGTTGTCCTGCGGGCGTCCTTTTACCTCGAAAATACGCGCTACGGCGTTCTCGTCCAGCGCGTTCGCGCCCAGCCCGTAAACGGTTTCCGTGGGGATGGCGACCAGTCCGCCCTCCCGGAGAATGCGCGCCGCCTCGCTGATTTTTTCCGTCCTGTCGCGCTGTATGGCCCTCGTGTCGCGAAGGTCAAAGTATAAGGTATCCATGGCTCCTGCGTATCCTTTCTCTATCGCCGCGGCATACGCGCGGTTTATGAAACCGGAGACCGTGCCAGTTGCGCGGCGCGGTCGGCGGTGGTAAGAGCGTCAATCAATTCGTCAAGATCGCCGTCAAGGATGGCGTCAATCTGGTAAAGGGTCAGGCCGATCCGGTGGTCGGTCACGCGCCCCTGTGGGAAGTTGTACGTCCGGACGCGCTGGGAGCGGTCCCCGCTGCCCACCATGCTTTTCCGTTCGGCGGCGGTGGCGGCGTCCCGTTTGCCGCGTTCGAGTTCCAGCAGACGGGAGCGTAACACTTTCATGGCCTTGTCGCGGTTCTTGTACTGGCTCCGCTCGTCCTGACACTCCACGACAAGGCCCGTGGGAAGGTGCGTAATCCGGATGGCGGATTCCGTCTTGTTGACGTGCTGTCCGCCCGCGCCGGAAGAGCGGTAGGTGTCGATTTGCAAGTCTTTCGGGTCGATCCGTACGTCCACCTCTTCCGCCTCCGGCAGTACGGCCACGGTGGCGGCGCTGGTGTGGACGCGTCCGCCGGATTCCGTCTCGGGCACCCGCTGAACCCGGTGGACGCCGCTTTCAAATTTCAGCCGCGCGTACACGTTGGCGCCTTCCACCAACAGCGCGCACTCCCGGACGCCGCCCAATTCCGTTTCGTTCAAATTGAGCAGTTCCGTTTTCCAGCCCTGTTTCTGGGCGTACATCATGTACATCCGCAACAGGGAACGGGCGAACAACGCGCCCTCGTCCCCGCCAACGCCGCTTCGGATTTCCAGTATCACGTTTTTTCCGTCGTCCGGGTCTTTGGGGAGCAGTAACCCGCGCAGTTCTTCGCGTAACCGTTCCTGCCGGACGGTTTCGGCCTCCCACTCCTCGCGGGCAAGGTCCCTTAATTCGGGGTCGGAAAACATCCGTTCGGCCTCCGCGCAAGCCGCGCGGGACCGCTTCCAGTTCCGGTACGCCTCTATGATGGGGGACAGTTCGCGCAATTCCCGGTTCAGGTCCCGCAGACGTTCGGCGTCCGCGTAGATGGCGGAATCCGAAAGCTGTGCCTGTATGCTCTCGTAGCGCAGTTCCATGGCGTTGAGTTTTTCGAGCAAGTCCGCCGCCTCCTGTCGTGGGATTACCAGTCAAAGACGAACGTCTTGACCAGCGCGAACGCCTCCCGGATGTAGTAGTTGACCGTCAGCCAGCCGTACGGCAGAGGCGCGGGGAGCGTCAGGACGCGTACGCCCTGCCTTCGGGCAATCAGACAGGCCCGCGCCATATGAAAGTCGTTCGTGACAATCAGCACGGACGCGTTTTCGGGGTCGAGTCCCTCCGCGCGTAGAAGCGCCTTGGAGTAGCGGAAATTTTCCGCCGTGGAAGTCGACTGGTCCTCCAAAAGAAAGGTTGTGTCCGGAAAGCGGGGGCGTAAGGCGGCTTCCATGGCCCGGGCCTCGGGGATGTCCTCGCCGGGACCCTGTCCGCCGCTGAGGACAACGGGCGTGTCGGGGTAACGGGACAGGTACGCCGCCGCCGCGTCCATACGGGTCCGCAAGGACAGAGACGGCGTTGTGCCGTTGACGCCCGCGCCCAATACAATGACCGCGTCCGCCGGTAAGGCGCCATCGTCACGGGCGCCGTAAGAGAGCAGAAAGACTTCCAGCGCAAGGAAGAGGGCCGTTCCGGCGCACAGAAGGAGCGCGAATACGCGCCGGACACGCCTTCCGGACGCGCTCCGCTCCGCCCAGTTACAGAGGTACAGCCACGCCACGCAGAGAACCGCAAACGCAAGGGAAAGCTGTCCGGAAAACTTCATACCCGGGATGACCTGTAACACGACCCCGGCGAGCGTGAAGAGAATCGAAAGGCCGAGCGTATACGTTTCGCGTCTGGTCAGATGTTTTCCGCTCATGCTTCCGCCTCCTCGCTGAGCGTCTCCCAACGCTCATAAAGCGTGTCGAGTTCCGCCTGTACGGCTTCCCGCTGTACGGAAAGTTCGGTCAGTTTTTCGTAATCGGTGGAAACCTCCTCCATAGAGGCGTCCAACGCGGCAAGACGTTCTTCCAGCCGCGCGATATCCCGCTCGCAAATCGTCAGTTGACGCTTGGCGGACTGTTGCTGTTTGCCGCCGCGCACGGGCTTTCCGGCTTTGCGTTCCCGCGTTTTCACGGCCTGTTCCGCCTCTTTTTGGGCGTCCTCCTGCGCCTTCATGGCGCGGTACTGCGTAAACCCCATGGGGTAGTCGGAAATGGTCCCGTCTGAGAGTTCCCATATCCGGGTCGCGAAGCGGTTGATAAAGTAGCGGTCGTGGCTGACGAAGAGTAACGCGCCGTCATAGGCTTCCACGGCGTCCTCTATCCACTCGCGGGAGGCAATGTCCAGATGATTGGTCGGTTCGTCTAAAATCAGAAGGTTGGTTTCATCGTCCATGAGCATACAGAGGCGTAAACGGCTCTGCTCGCCGCCGGAGAGGACGCATACGGGTTTAAAGACGTCCTCGCCCGTAAAGTCGTACGCGGCCAGACGGTTCCGGGCCGACTGCGCGGAGAGGTTGCGTTTTGCCGACAGCATGGTGTCCAGAAGTGTGGCGGCGGGGTTGTCGAAGGCCATGACCTGCGGAAGATAGGAAATCCGGGTCTGCGGCCCGATCCGGACGCGTCCGGCGTCCGGGTACTCCTCCCCCATGATGATTTTCAGGAGCGTGGACTTTCCAACGCCGTTGTCGCCGATGAGCGCGATACGCTCCCCGCCCTCTATCTTCAGGCTGATTTCCGAAAAGAGCCGCTTTTCCCCGTACGACATGGACAGGTTCCGGAACGACAAAATCTCGTCCCCGTGGAACTCGGCGGCGTTGAAACGCGCGTCTAACTTGCGCCGCTGTACCGGACGCGACACTGTGCGCATACGCTCTATACGCTTTTCTATGGAGAAGGCGCGTTTATGCAGAAGTTCGGTATTATGTTCGTGCATTTTCCGGGCGGTTTCGGAAAGACGCTCTATTTCGGCCTGTTCCTTTTTGTAACGTCTGGCCTGTTCGAGCGCGCGGCGGTCGCGCTCCACGGCGTACGCGCTGTAATTGCCCGCATAGGACACGACTTTCCCGGCGTCCAGTTCCAGAATCCGGCGTACCGTACGATCCAGAAAATAGCGGTCGTGCGAGATGACAAGGACCGTCCCCCGGAAACTTTCCAGATACGTTTCCAGCCATTCGGTAGCGTGCAGGTCCAGATGGTTGGTCGGTTCGTCCAGTAACAGGATGTCGGTATCTTCCAAGATGAGCCGCGCCAGATTGACGCGCGTTTTCTCCCCGCCGGAGAGGTTCCGGAACAACTGCCGCCTCTGCGCCTCCGGAATCGAAAGGCCGTTGACAATCTTGTTGACGGCAACGTCCGTGTCATAGCCGCCGAAGCGCGCGAAGCGTTCGGAGAGGGTGTCGTAACGGCGCAACAAAGCGGGGGTTATGTCGCTGTCCTCCATCCGGCGCTCAAGGGCGCGCATTTCCTCCGAAAGCCGTTCCAGACGTCCGAAGGCGGTGCGCAACACGTCCTCTACCGTGAACGGATCCGGGTAGACGGGGATTTGTGAAATCAGGCCCGCGCGCTGTCCGGGGGCGATGGTCAACTGACCGGTGTCGTAATCCAGTTCGCCGGTCAGGATTTTGAAGAGGGTGGACTTTCCGGCGCCGTTCCGGCCGAGCAGGCCCACCCGTTCCCCGCTTTCGATCTGGAACGTCAGTCCCTTCAGGACGGGGTTCCCGACCTCAAACGACTTTACAATGTCTTTTGCCTGTATTTCAATCATGTCTCGTTATTGGTACGCCTCTGTCAGTTCGTTGACAATCCAGCCGAAGCGCATGGCGTGGGAAGCCTTGACGAGCATGGCGCTGTCAGGCTCCAACTGCCGCTTCAATTCGTCCATAGCGTCCTCTTTGGTATCGAAGTGGACGGCGTCCCCGCCGTTCTGCACGGCGCCCTCCGCGATGTCCACGGCGCGCGGACCGATGGCAACTACGTAATCAATCCCGAGCATGGCCGTGAGCGCGCCGACATTGTAATGGGCCTGTTGGGCGTAACCGCCGAGTTCGCCCATGTCACCGAGTACGGCAACGCGTTTTTCGCACTCCGTCCGGGAGAGGACATCCAGAGCCGCCGTCACCGACTGCGGATTGGCGTTGTAACAGTCGTCCAGCACCACACGGTTTCCCGTGAGGCGGAGTACGCGCATTCTGGACCCGGCGGGGGTATAGGCCGCCACGCCGCGCGTGATTTCGTCCCGGCTGAGTCCGAGCGCCTCGCCGACCGCCACGCCCATGGCCGCCGGGATGGCCATGTAGGCCCCCGGGGACGGAACTTCCAAGTGATACGTGTCACGCTCCGTACGGACCGTGCAGTAAATGCCCTCAACGCTCCGGTCTATGAAGTCGGTAATGCGCGCCTGACAGCGCGGCGAATAGCCACAGCGGATCGTCCGGAACGGCGGCGCGATCTGATTGAGAAGCGGATCATCTCCGTTGAGGATGGCAAGGCCGTCTTTCCGCAAATGCTTGAAGATTTCGCATTTGGCTTTCAGGACGCCTTCCCGGCTTCCCAGATACTCGATGTGTGCGTCCCCGATGTTGGTAATCACGGCGATGTCGGGCCGGATCAGACTTCCGAGGTAGTCAATTTCCCCGAAGTGGTTCATACCGGTTTCAATGACCGCCGCCTCATCGGCGGGGGAGAGCTTGAAGAGCGTCAGCGGGACGCCGATGTGATTGTTTAAGTTACCTTCCGTCTTGAGGACATGGAGCTTCTGCCGGAGGACGGAAGCTATCATCTCTTTCGTGGTGGTTTTGCCCACGCTTCCGGTAATCTGGATAAAGGGAATGGAAAATCTGTCCCGGTGGTCGGCGGCCAGCGCGCCGAGCGCGCGTCCGGTATCCTGTACGCGAATATAGAATTTGTCGGGGCGCCGGGTTTGCGGCTCCCGGGAATACAGACAGCCCGCCGCCCCGGCGTTGAACGCGTCCGGGATATAGTCGTGTCCGTCAAAGCGGTCGCCGACAAGGGGGATGAACAGACAGCCGGGGGTAATGTCGCGGCTGTCCGTGGACAGGGCGCTAATGAGCGGGGCCGGGTAGCCGTGATTCTTCCACACGCCCCGTACCACCGCCGCGATTTCCGATATTTGCATCGTGCGCATGGCTCAACCTCTCCTGTTCAGTCGGAGGGACTGCTTTACAATCTCCTCACAGAGTTGCGGGTACGTCATGCCAATGGCGGCGGCTTCCTTGGGAACGAGGCTCGCGCCGGTCAGGCCGGGCAGAGAGTTCACTTCCAGACACCAAAAACGCCCCTGTTCGTCCAGCAGGAAGTCGGTCCGGGAATAGACTTGCAGTCCCAGCGTACGATGCAGGAGCAGGGCCAGACGTCCGGCTTCCCGCTGTTGTTCGGGGGTGATGGGCGCGGGACAGAGTTCACGCGCGCCGCCGGTCTGGTACTTGGCGCGGTAGTTGAACTCGCCCTTGTCGGGCAAGATTTCCACGGCCGGAAGGGCGCGGTCCCCGAGTACGCCCACGGTCAGTTCCCGTCCGAAAATGCGTTCCTCCATGATGACGCCCCCGCCGTAGGCGGAGACGTTCCGCAGAGCGTCCCGCAGGGCGGCGCGGTCGTCCGGCAGGAACACGCCTAAAGAGGAGCCGCCCGTTGTACATTTAATCACGCAAGGCATGGGCAACGTTTCGGCAAGGCGGTCAATGTCGGCTTCCGTATAGGAGAGGGGACGCCATTTTGGAGTAGGAATGCCCGCCGATTCCATCATCCGTTTACACATGGCCTTGTCCATGGCCAGCGCGGAGGCCAGATAGCCGCTCCCGGTATAGGGCACGCCGAAGAGGTCCAAAGTTGCCTGTACGCGTCCGTCCTCGCCGTCCCGCCCGTGCAGGCCCAGAAACACAATGTCCGACAAGCGGCACAGTTCCAGCACGTTCGGCCCGAACAGGCTTTGACTGTCCCCGGCGCGGCTCTTGCGCACGGCTTCCAAGTCGGGGGCCTGTTCGGCGATTTCCACGGGCGGACAGAGGCCGTCCGGCGCGTCAAACACGCCGCCGAGCGGCTCCGGCGCGTCCGGAAGCCCGAAATAGAGGTCCACGAACACGGCCTGATGTCCGTTCTCCCTCAGCGCCGCGCACACGGAGCGGGACGTCACCAGTGAAACGGTCCGTTCCGAAGAAAGGCCGCCCGCCAACACCACGATTTTCATACCAAAAAACAGTCCTCTCTTTGGCTCTATCGCCACGGGTTTCTGGTCAATTTTATGTATTCTAACACAGGCGTGTGACGAATACAACTTCTTTTTCCGGGATGTTCCGCCCGTCCCTCAGCGCAGAATATTCGGCGGCGGGCGGCGGATGGTCGTTGTGGAGCGCATTTTGATTCCGGCGACCAGTCCCATTGCGGCGAATAAGGTCAGTAGCGATGAGCCGCCGTAACTGAAAAACGGCAGTGTGATGCCGATAACCGGCATGACGAACAGGCACATTCCGATATTGATGATGGTCTGGAACATCAACATGGCCGCGATTCCCACGCAGACGTTACAGTAAAACGGCGTGACGGCGTTCCGGGCCACGATCAGAATCCGGATAATGATGGCCAGCAACAGTAACATGACCACGATACAGCCAATCAGGCCGAGTTCCTCCCCGCAGACGGAGAAAATAAAGTCGGTGTGCCGCCACGGAAGCGACTCCTGCGACAGGCTCTGTGTCTGGGTGCCCCGCATGTAGCCCTGACCGAAGAAGCCGCCGGAACCGAGCGCGAGCATACTTCTGTGCTGCTGCCAGCCGCGCCCGAGGGGGTCGTAGTCGTGGTCGAACACGACAATGAAGCGTTCCCTCTGATAAAGCGGAATCAGGTCCAGACGCCACGCGGCGTACGCCAGAGAACCCACGAGGCCGAAGAGCAGTACGAACCAGCGCAACGCGAACCCCGCCGCGAAGGCCATGCACAGGAAGATGAAAAAGAACACAATGCCGTTGCCCATGTCCCCGGAGATGGCCACATACAGGCCCATCAGGAAGATCGTGTGTCCGGCGACCATGAGCGCGGCCGGGATGGACTTCAGGTCGTGTTTTTCTTCCCTTAACCACGCCATTTGACCGGCTAAAAGTAAGATAAACGTAATTTTGACGATTTCCGCCGGCCCGATAGACACGGGAATGCCGGGGAAGCGTAACCATGCGGTATTGCCCATCTCTTCCCCGCCGATTCCAAGGGGTGTAAGCAGAAGGAGAATCAACGTGACGTTCAGGATGGCAATCCAGACCCAGCGCTTGAGGAGCACTTCAAGGTCAATCTGCGCCGAGAGGATGTAGGCCAGAATCCCCAGCCCGAGCGCCACGGACTGCATGATGACGCTTCTGTTGCCGCCGCGGTAGCGGGTGGCGCTGTAAATGAGGAAAATGCCGTACACGGAAGCGGTACAGCACAGGCCCAGTAACAACAAATCCGCCTGTTGAAAGAAATCGTCCAGACCGTGCTTGATTCTGTCCAGCAGCATAGGCGGCCCTCCTTTGATTTTCCGGCCCCGCCGGGATGTCGGTCTATCTTACCGCAAACCGGCGGAAATTGCAACAGGGAAGTACGTTTTTTTGTCCCGCGGTATGTACGGGCCTTTCCCGCAAGCCTCCTTCGGGGGATTTGTCCGGAAATTCGGCCCATTTCCGGATATTTCCCCCGCGCGCCGCTCACAGATTCTTACGGATGGTGTTAATGGCGCCTTTTTCCAGCCGCGAAACCTGCGCCTGTGAAATCCCCACTTCCCCGGATACCTCCATCTGTGTTTTCCCCTCGTAGAAGCGCATGGACAAAATGCGCCGTTCCCGCTCGTTGAGGTGGCGCAGAGCGTCCTTTAGGGCGATACGGTTGGTCCAGTCCTCTTCCGTGTTCTTGGTGTCCCGAATCTGGTCCATGACGCACAGCGCGTCTCCGGCGTCCGAGTAGACCGGCTCGTAGAGGGAGACCGGGTCCGACATGGCGTCCAGCGCAAACACGACTTCTTCTCTGGGAATGTCCAGCTCTTTGGCAATCTGTTCAACGGTGGGTTCCCGCTGGCCGCTGTTCATGAGGCGTTCGCGGGCCTGTAGGACCTTGTAGGCGGTGTCACGCAGGCTCCGCGAGACGCGAATACTGCTGTTGTCCCGCAAATAGCGGCGGATTTCGCCGACAATCATCGGTACGCCGTACGTGGAGAATTTCACCGGCTGGGTGACGTCAAAGTTGTCGATTGCCTTAATCAGCCCCACACAGCCGACTTGAAACAAGTCATCGGCGTTCTCCCCCCTGCTGGCGAAACGCTGAATGACGGAGAGCACCAGACGCAGATTCCCTTCGATTAACCGGTTCCGCGCGGACAGGTCCCCCGTCCGCGCGCGCCGCAGAAGTTCCATGCTCTCCTCATTTTTCAGGACTTTCAGCGTGGAAGTGTTCACCCCCGCGATTTCAACTTTCCCCAGCATCACTGGTTTTGCCTCCTGTTTTATCTTTCCCGGAAACCTGTCCGGCGGGGACAGGCTCCCCTTATGGAAAGTATGACCGGGGGCGGGCACTCTTATACCGGAAGATTTTGTCAGATCGTGTACGGCATGGGACATCCCGCCGGGGGCATAGGATACCGGGGAGGGATGGAATATGCAGTGCAGAATGAGGGATTTACGTTGCAAGGAGGTTATCAACATCTGTGACGGGCGCCGGCTGGGGTACGTGGGGGACTTGGAAGTGAAAATACCGGAAGGACAGGTAACGGCCATCATTGTGTACGGACCCGCGCCGTTTTTCGGGCTTTTCGGGCGCGGAGAGGAATATTATATCCCGTGGGACTGTATCCAGCGCATGGGAGACGACATTATCCTGATAGACAAACCGTTTCCGCGGCCGGACGGGAAGCCTCACGGAAAACCGGGACGCCCCCGCCGTCCGTTCTGATGTCCGGCAACACGCGTAAAACCGCTCTTTCCATCGCGCGGAAAGGGCGGTTTTTGCCTCTTTACTGGGAGAGTATGCGCGTCTCAAGGTCATCGCGGACTTTTCAGCGCTCCGTCAGGGTCGGCTCAATTTTTCCGCGCCGCGTAAAAAATACTGTACTTTTCCCCGGTATTGTGGTAAAGTGTAGGACAAGGCCGGAATCGGGCCTGAAAAGTAAGGAGTTGGTTGTATGTTGAATTTCCTGCTGAAAGTGGACGATTTGGTATGGGGCGTCCCGTTAATTGTCCTGATTATCTCCTGCGGCGTGTGGCTGACTTACCGTATCCGGCTGTTACAGGTCTTTCATCTTGGCAAGGCGCTTCGCCTGATGCTCAAGAACGAAGAGGGCGGACACGGAGAGGTTACGTCCTTTGGCGCGCTGTGTACGGCGCTTTCCGCCACCATCGGCACCGGTAACATCGTGGGCGTGGCCTCGGCGATTTGCGCGGGCGGCCCCGGCGCGCTGTTCTGGATGGAGGTTGCCGCCTTCTTCGGCATGGCCACAAAGTACGCCGAGGGCCTGCTGGCCATCAAGTACCGGGAGATCGACAAGAGCAGCGGACACGCCCTCGGCGGTCCCTTCTACTACATCGAAAAGGGCATGGGCCGGAACTGGAAGTGGCTGGCGAACTGTTTCGCGGCCTTCGGCGTTCTGGCCGGCCTGATGGGGATCGGCACCATTACGCAGATTAACGGAATCACCACCGCCGCGCAGAATTTCTTCGACCCTGACGCCCGGCATATTGTCACGACCATTGGCTCCGGGGACAGCGCTGTCACCATTACCGTCACTACGGTCGTTGTGGGACTGCTGGTCACCGTGTGCGCGGCTCTGGTGATTATTGGCGGCATTCGGCGTATCGCGAGCGTTTCACAGGTAGTCGTGCCCTTTATGGCCGTCATTTACGTGATTTGCGGCGTCCTGATTCTCCTGTTCAACATTCCGGCCATTCCGGGCGCGCTGTACGAAATTTTTGTGGGCGCGTTTGCCCCCAAGGCCATTGCCGGCGGCATTGTGGGTATCAGTATCCGGACGGCCATACAGAAGGGCGTGGCGCGCGGAATCTTCTCCAATGAGGCCGGCCTTGGTTCGGCCCCCATTGCCGCCGCCGCCGCGCAGACCAAAGACTCCGTCCGTCAGGGCCTCGTCACCATGACCGGTACGTTTATTGACACCATCGTGATCTGTACCATGACCGGCCTGTCGATCGTGATTACCGGCGCGTGGCGTCCGGAACTCGGCTTGGAGGGCGCGCAGGTCACCATGTACGCGTTCCAGAAAGCGCTTCCGTTCCCGAATCAGGTCTGCTCCTTCCTGCTCATGCTCTGCCTCGTGTTCTTCGCCTATACCACGATTCTGGGCTGGGACTACTATTCCGAGCGTTGTCTGGAATACCTGACAAAGGGGAACATGGGACCGGTCAAGGTCTATCGCTGGCTGTACATCGCCGCGGTATTTGTCGGGCCGTACCTGACCGTGAAGGCGGTGTGGACCATCGCCGATATCTTTAACGGCCTCATGGCCCTGCCGAACATTGTGGCCCTGCTGGCGCTCTCCGGCGTAGTCGCCAAGGAAACCGCCGCCTACTTTGAGGAAAAACGTTACGTGGAACATCTGAAGTGAACGCTCCCCTGTCCGTCCCGGCGCGCGGACCGGGACGGACGGGAGGTTAGAAGCTGTATGCAAAGGCGGAATGCGGCGCTTTTTCGTCAGAAAAGGGCGCAAAAATGTCGGAATAGAGCGGCAAAGCGTCCGGCGCAAAACTTTTGTGAATACCACTTTGTACGTTTCGGGTCTGTTGACAAAATACCCTGATGAGGGGAAACTTGCGCCTTTTTGTTGCTGATTTCAAAAGAAAAAGCATTATTCAGCAATATTTCAGGGATGATTTTTTCGGAGAGGCGAATTTATCAACAGACCCTTTCTTAAAAAAGTACCGCCGAAACGCGGAAAACCTCTTGACAAAGCCTCCGGCGTCTGTTATAATCGCCCTTACTGAAGTGAGTTCGCTCCTTCTATACGGCGGCATAGCTCAGTTGGCTAGAGCGCACGGTTCATACCCGTAAGGTCCCCGGTTCAAATCCAGGTGCCGCTACCAAATCCGTTCTACGGATATATCCCTGTGGCCCGTTGGTCAAGTGGTTAAGACACGGCCCTTTCACGGCTGTAACATGGGTTCGAATCCCGTACGGGTCACCACCTACCTGACACTACTGTCTTTGGCGGTAGTGTTTCGTATGGAGGCTTAGCTCAGCTGGTTAGAGCGCCTGCTTCACACGCAGGAGGTCACTGGTTCGAGTCCAGTAGTCTCCACCAAGCCGAAACCCTTTACACTCCTCATGGCGTGTAGGGGTTCGGCTATTTTTGCGCCTGAAACGACGTGCGCCGGATACGGACAAATGTTGCCCTGTGTTACCCAATACCCCCTGATTTTGGGCCTGTAGCTGTATTAAGCTGTACGGGACTGTACGGGACGCCGCAACTTTTGAGATACTTTTCGGGGAAAATCCGCCTTCTGCGGAATATCGCCGAAAAGTTGCGAAATCCAAGCCCTGTAAGCGACGCGTTAGTAAGCTGACAAGCCGTTCTAAAGCTGTACAGGCTGTATATCCGGGCGTCCCTTGTCAACGTCTGTCCAAGCCACTGCGCATATCCAGGCGTTCCGTCCTGCGCGTGTCAGCGATACCGGGGACTGACTTCCGCGTCGTCCGAGAGGAGCGGGTCCAAGGTCTGCATTTGTCTGCGAACCATGTCCTCGTTCAGCTTCGGGGCGTAGGTTCCGTCCAGCAGTTGAGCGGCGGCGGCGTTCATCGCGCCGGTCACTCCGGCGAATACCTCCGGCACTACATGCGTGTACACGCCCAAGGTTGTGGACACGTCCCGGTGTCCAAGCAGTTTCTGCACGATTTTGGGGTTAATGCCCTGTTCCAACAGCATGGACGCGTAGGTGTGGCGGTAGCGGTGCAGATTCAGTCCCTCATCTCCGAAGCCGTTCCGGTCAAGAAAGTGGCGGTAGGTGGCGCGGAAGCCGGAATAGGTGCGCATTCCCATGGTTCGCGTGCTGACGAACACGAAACCGTCGGGAACCAGAACCTTGAGGCCGCCTTTCAGTCCCGCAACGTACTTCATCCAGCGACGCAGACGTTCCAAAACCAAGTCCGGAACCTGAATGACGCGCTGAGATGTCTGCGTCTTGGTCGCTCCAAGGGCGTCCGCCATACGCTGAGTTTTGCCGTCCTCATCAAAAACCAGTTCCCGGGTCAGAGACTGCCGGATGGAGACGGTCTTGGCGGCGAAGTCAATGTGTTTCCACTGGAGAGCCAGAAGTTCTCCAATCCGCATTCCCGTCAGCATGAGCATGGTAAGAATGGGACACATAATCTCGTCGCCCTCGGCGGCTTTCAGAAGCGCTTCACGCTGGGCAATGGGAATCACTTTCCGCTCGTTGTCGGGCTTGCGGGGCTGACGGGGGAGTTTCGTGTTGCGGGCGGGGTTGAACTCGGACAGGCGCATTTCCATGGCGTAGTCGTACATTTGAATCAGTACGCCCCGAACCAGAGAAATAGTCCGCTGGGACAGTCCTTTTTCCGCCTGAAGCTGGTACAGAAGCCCCTGAATCTTGACGGGAGTCACCTGATTGATGGGCAGGTTCCCAAGGGCGGGGACGATATGGAGCCGTTCGGCGGAGTAGTACAGCTCCATGGTTCGACTGCACACCTCATGCGCCTTAAACGCAGTCAGCCACTTGCGCAGGAAATCCTTGAGGAGCAGGTCGTCCCGGATAGCGGTGGATTCCTTATTCATCTCCGTGGCGAGGGTCATGGCAACCTTGCGGGCTGCTTCTTCCCGGGTATTGGCGTAGAAGCATTTCAGAATCGGCTTGCCGTTGTCAGGGCGATAGCCGACAGTGACCTGTCCGACCCACTTGCCGTCGTTGCGCTTGTAGACGCTGCCCTCGTTTTTTCCGCGACGGCTGGTTTTGGGCTTGTTTGCTTTGCGCGGCATGATATTTGAGCCTCCTTTCGCCGCGCAGAGAGAATCATATCCTGATTATACTCCTTGCGCGGCAGGCAGTCAAAGGTTTATTTCAGCGCCACAGACGTTTCGTTTGCGGCGCGTCTTCGCCGGAACGGTTCGTTTCCTTACGTCCGGCGAGAAACTCCGTAACCGCGTCTTTCGGGACGCGAATCTGGCGTCCGACGCGGACACTGCGAATCTGTCCGCAACGAATCAGCTCGTAGGCCGCGTTGCGTCCGATGTCCAGTATGG
>JAFSRH010000078.1 GCA_017446225.1 Oscillibacter sp. | reverse complement strand
CGGCCAGGATTGGCCGTATCACTTCAAACTGTTCCCGCGTTATATCGCTCGGATAGCTTTTCCTCATGGTTCATCACCCTTTCCTTGTCCTATATTATACCATGTTTCAATCCCTTTGGCAAGATGCTGAACAGGCTCTAATTCCGCTTCTCATTCCTGCGTCCACGCCAGAGCTTGCTTAAGTTAATGACATTGGGTTCCCACGCTCACAACGACTTTCCACATGGAGCCGTTCAGACTCTCATGAAGAAACCGTTCGTCCTTCTCCGTCAGTTTCGCTTTCATGGCGATACGGTTTCATACAGATTTTGCAGAAACTCGCGGGAGAAAACGGCGTTGTCGTTCGTTGTGTTTTCCAAAGTGGCCTGTATATAGGGCTTCCTCGCTTTCAGAAAGCGGAGAATCGGCTTGTAATCCATCTCTCCCGTTCCGGCGGCAACGCTTACAAGCGTTCCCTCCCGATGGACAAAATCTTTCAGGTGAACCATGGCGATGTGGTCACAGAGTTTGTCCATGGCTTCCCCAATAATCCGTTCGCGGTCATCCGCGTTTTCCACGCACAGCAGATTGACGGGGTCGAAGATAATCCGCAGGTTATGGCTTCCAATGCTCCGCAGGACTTCCAACGCCCGTTCCGGATTCCAGACGATATGTTTCCAAACCGGCTCAATCGCCACGGCAACGCCGTAATGTTCCGCGCATTCCACCACCGGCTCCAGATTCCGGATAAATGTATCCAGCGCTTCTTTGGAGTGGGTGTTTCCGTCATACTGGTAGGAAGCGTTCGGGGCGCCGGTTTCAGTTCCGACCATGGCAATCCCGGCGGCGGACGCTACCCGCAGATTGCCGTAATAACGCGACTGAAACTGCCGCACTTTTTCCGTGTCCGGATGCGCAAGATTGAGATAACAGCCCAACACAGCCACGTCCAAGTCATTCGGACGAAATACCCGGCGGATGTGGGCGGCCAATCCCTCCGTCAGGGCGGCGTCATCCGTTGCCATGTCCGGGACGCACTTTGACAGTGCCAAATGGACACAGGCGAATCCCTCCTGACGAGCCTTCGCCGCTCTGGCTTCCAGCGTCCGTTGCTCCTCCGTGCCGTTCGCGTTCACATCGTGAAGACGAATTCCAATTTGCACAGCCATTTCCTCCTTGTCGTTCATCATCTGACACCAATATAAACCTCCTTCATTTTCCATGCTATTGTCAAAACGGCTTTCCGTATGTACAATCAGGATGTGTTGCTATAAATGCCGGAGAACGGTCAGCCGCATTTTAAGAGCTTATCCCAAAATAGAAGGTGTCGAAAGATTTTCACTGAAAACTCGTCAATAATACTTTATGCACAGGCATTGGTGAAACTTTTTCAGTGCTTTATAGAGGGACGGCGCAATTCTGGGATAAGCTCTAAATGTTTTCATTCCGCCGCTCACGCTCTCGCGTCCACATGATTGCTGTCGCCATAGAAGTTAGCGGGATGAAGCGTCAGATTGAAGCGTACTGCGTCCTTTCCGTTCAGGCTGTCAGAAAAGTCATTCCAGCCGGCCGCGTAATTGTTGAACGTGACGCCGCCCGTGTGATACGCGCCATCGGTATCCGCGGATTTCCGGAAAAAGTTATCCCAGTAAGCCGCGCTGTTGTCGTAACGGTAGACGCCGTTCGTACGCGCGGCCTTTTGCGTCCGTTGATTCCGCGCGAACCGCGCCCCGTCTAACAACGCCCGCAAAGCGTCGCCGGCGGATTGATAACGCCGCATGGTATGGGCGTAGACGCTCCGAACCGCGTCCCTGTCCAGAGCCGCGAAGCCTTTGGAATCGTCCGCCGCCTGTCCCGCGCCACGCGCTTTCGTCAAACGCTCATCCATGCGCTTCAGGAAAGCGTCCATATATCCTTCCGCCGCTTTCCGAATCGTACTCGACATATTTTCACTGACGTTTCCGCTGTGTCGCAAAACATCCGTTTTCATGGAAAGCATGGCGAAATCAAGCCCCAGCCGTTCCTCGTCCGCCGAATATAGGTCAATGGAACGCTCCACGGACGAAAGCTCCGAAACAAACTGCCCCAACGCCGACAAATCCTCCATCGAATAGGCGGCGCGGCTTTCTTTGGCATATGCGGAAGCGTTGGCGTCACCGCGCAGGACGGACGCGACATAGGCGTCATCCTGTAAAAGCCACGCGTTGGGCGTGCCGTCCAGAGCGGACAGCCTCTCATTACCGGAAATCGCGGCGCGGTAGGCTTCCGTCATGTTTTGAATACCCCGTATGACGGAATCATGGATTTTCTCCGTTTCGCCGGAAACCCCGTTCTGTTCCAAAAAGCCGCCGACTGTCCGCGAATAGTTGACCGCCATGCTTTCGGCGGCGTCACTGACTGCGCCGCGCAGTTTTTCGAGTTGTTCCTGCCGCTCTTTTCCAACCGTGTTGCGCGTGATAACGGATTCCGCCGCGACAGCGCGTGAAGCCAGATAATCCGCCCCGCGCAGAAAGCCGCTTCCGTCCATCATGGACGCGCCGAACCCGCTTCTTTCCAAATCACTGGAAAGTTGAAACCAGTATCTGTCGTCCAGTTGCACGGAAAGCCCGTCCGTCCGCAACTGCTCCTCAAAACTCCGCAAAGTTTCAGCGTTTTGCAGAACGCCCGGATTCCAGCCCTCCACGCCTTGCGCTCCGTTTTCCCCCGAAAGGTCAATCCGTACTGTCGGCTGTTGCGCGTCCCATGCGCGGCGGAGCGCGTCATCCTTTGTATAGACGCTGATACGTTCCAGTTTTGTGGTCGTATCAAGCCTCCATGATGAAGAATCAGTGACGCTCTTTTCGGCCTCGGACGCCGTTTGTTTGAGTTGGTCGGAAAACGCTTTCATCTGGCCTTTCATGGAGGACATCGGCGCGAATTGCGTATTGGGCGCGTTTTTCGCTGTCTTTATCGCGGCGGGGATAAGATTTCGCGACATGCTTAAATTTCCTACATACACGGTATCAGCTCCTTTTGAATTTTCCATGACATTGCGGCTGTGTGTCTCCGAACGGCGCTTCCTTTCGCCGCCTTCCTTGGCTACGCCTTCACATCAATGCCGACAGCGCCTGCGATACTCTGCGCCTGTTGCGAGACGTACATCTCCGCTTTCGCGGCCTTGTAAGCTGCGAAGTAAATCTGGACAGAATCGGAATTGAACTGCGATTCCGCCGGCGTTGGCACATCCGTCCAGCCAACGCCCGTGTAGCCCGCAATCATCTGGCCTTTTTCGTCATAGACCTCCGCCGTGGTTTTCAGCCACCCCTTGTAGATGATGCCTTTGAAAGCCTGCCCGTGCAAATGGAAGGTCGCTTTTCCCGCCTTGGGGAATTTGGAAACGCGGTTGAGGACACGGGAAGCTCCGGCAATCGCTTTGGAGCGGTCGGGCGAAACGTACCGCTGACGTTGCGCGTCTTTCAAGCGATTAAAACGCCCGCCGGGTTCCATGTACTTGTCCGCTTTGGCGTCCTCGCGTGCGATTGCCTTGATTTGTTCCACGTACTCATCGGACATGGCGTTTTTTGCCTTATCTCCGCTCATAGCGGAAAAATTGAGTTTGCCGGACTTGATAGTTGTGGGCGGTTTAATCCGCCCGCGCTGAAATCCATACGCTGTAAAATTGACTCTCATTTTACGGTATCAGCTCCTTCTGAATTTTCCATGACATTGCGGCTGTGTGTCTCCGAACGGCGCTTCCTTTCGCCGCTCTATAGGACATATCGGCAATTCATCAAAGATATTAACACATTTTGACTATGCTTCCTTATTCCTTTTTAATGACAACATTACATCCGTGACTTCAGAGAGTTCAAACCCGCCGTATCAGACCTTCAAGTCTCCGCCTCGTAAGGCGTCCGCTACCTCCTGCGCGTCAGCGTTGCCGCCACTATAGGCCACATACGCGCTCTCCCCGTCCGCCTCGTCACAGTACAGCATTTGAGAGAAATCCCCCGTGAAATACAGCGTGGCTACGACATAGCCGTTTTGAGATGAACTGTAGCGATCAAATACAATTCGATAACCTGTCCGCCCCAAAATCGCGCCCTTCGCCGGAAGCGTCAGACTTTGCTTCGAGTCCGCTCCGAACGGGGCGATACTCAGAGTGGCGCTTAATCTGTCGCCGCGCAAGACGGAACGCAAACGCCAGCCTTTCAGCGTCATGGAAATGTCGTTTACCGCCGCGCCGCGCTTTATCCGCGCCCCTGACAGGGTAGCGTTGACGCGTGCGGGGAATGGAACAAATAAGACCAGAATAAGAGTCAGTATCACACACCCAACAGGTAAAAGCCTTTTGTTCATGTTATAGTTCACCTTTCAGCGGCTTCTGTTATTCGAGCGAATGGGAACGATAGTAATTTTTGAACAAGTTGCGTCCTCTGTAAATAAAGGTCGCAATCTGTCCGCGCGTACAGGTGTTGTCAGGCGAAAAGGTCGTTTCAGACGTTCCGTTTGTGACAGACCAACTCATGGAAGCCCACGCGACCGCGTTCAGCGCGTCTATATCATCCTGCGGAACGTCCGTAAACGGGAAGGGTTCGTTAGCGTGCAAAGTATGCGTGATATACATATCGCTGTACGTTGTAGGGGGATTAGGAAACAGTTTCCACATATACATCACGGCATTTAAGCGTGTGCAGGGCGCGGAGAAATTGAAAGACGGGTCGTCAATCAATCCTTTTTCGTAAGCCCAAATCGCCGCCTTTGCATAATACGCGTCTGTCTGCAAGTTGCGGAACGGGTTAGAAATCGTGGGTTCTGGCTTTCCGCAAGCGCGCCACAAGAACGTTAAAATATGCGCCTGCGCGCATGGATCAGACGGAGCGAAAGTAGTAGAAGTTGTTCCGTTTGTGATTTCGTTCCGCACAGCGAAGAGGATACCTAAGAAAAACGGGCTACTCTCTTTCACATCCGTGAACGGGTTCGTTTGGTCGCTTACATCATCGTTGCTCCACCCATGGGTAGGGATACCAAGCGCGGCGGCCTCTTCTTTCGTCTTTGGATGCAGTACCTCGTTGTTTTCGCCTGTTCCCACATTCGGGGATTCCGTGACGGCGGTCGACTTTTCCCCGGTGGCATCGGGGAATCCAACCGCGTACTTGGGCGGCAGTCCCAGCTCGTAACGCTTTTGTTCCTCTTCGTTTTGCGGCGGGATGGGCCAAAGCTCATGTTCGCCTTCATTGTCTATGGCGCTCGTTGACTCGATTAGTTCGTTAAACGGGGTAGTGGATTTGCCCACAACGTTTCCATCCAAATCGTAGAGCGAAAGCTCATACGTTCCGTTTGTCATGCTCTCGTTGCGCGCCGCAAGCCGGGCTTTCATTTCCTCTTCGCTGATGTTGCCCTGCGAGTGGGCAACCATTGGATTCAAGTCCTCAAACCGTGCGTATCCGTTGCTCCCTTCGGTGGCGACAACCGGAATCAAATCGGGGTGTTTTCCGTCAACGGTCAAATCAAAGGGACCGTAAGTCAAGCCGTCCTTCGTTGTGGGAAACTGTCCGTTGATGAGGAGCTTATTCCGCAGCGTTTGTTCCCACGACATTGTCTCCCCTTGCGTTTGCGTTGCGTAAACGCGGACGCCGCAGAGCATGGCAAGCGTGAGAAGCAAGACGACCGTTTTACGCGTGATTTTGTCAATTTTCATGTGCTTTACACACCTTTCCTTTTCGTATTTCGTGATTATTAAGTGTTCGCGGCGCTTTCATCTCCTTTCATATTCACCGCTACCCCCAAAGGAGGTTCGACCTTCTCAACGCCTTCATGATAGTAAATGCCTGAGCCGCCGGATTCCTCACAGCGTTTTTGAAATTTTAATTCGTCATATTGCGCAAATAAACGCTCTCCGCCATGCGCGTCATGTCCTCAAGATTAAAATACCCGTCAATAGAAAACTGAAGTTTGTTCCGCGTATCCATCCACATCAGGGTATTCCTGTTCGCCGGGTCGCGCGCCGCGAAGAACTTGCCGTCAAAGCCCTTTACCTTCACGTCCGTGACATCCGCCTTGTCAGTGGAAAACGCGCTAATCGTTCCGTCCGACATTGCAAGATACATAAAGATGATTTTGTCGCCCTCCGGGTTTTCATATTCGCAAGAGGTAATTCCGCCCGTGGCATTCAGGTCGGCGGTTCCGCTCCGGCTGATTTCCTCATATCCTTCCGGCAACACCCGGATTCCGTATTCCGGCAGAATTTCGTTGTACTCCCCCGTGTAACGGCAGAGGATATAAGTTTCGTATGTCTCCTGTATCCAGCGCATGATAGAAGCCCGCGCCGCGGGGCCGACAGCCATCCATCCCAGCGAAACTGTCAGCGCAAACATAGCGGCAACTCTCAACGCCCGTTTCCATATGGGGCGTTTCATATTCCGCGCCCATTTCAGGGGATTGTCCAGCATGGCCCGCATTTGTCTGCGATAACCGACTGTGGGCTGAAATTCCGCGTCCGCTGTCCGTTCGCTTTCGGTCTCCAGAGAATCCCGCAAGACACGGCGCATCCATTCGTCCAGTTCCTTGTCCGTCATATTTTGAAACCCTCCTTTTCCGCCAGCTTCCGGAGAAGCGCCCGACCGCGACTGGCTCTCGTGCTGACCGCCGTTTCCGAAATTCCAAGGCGTTCCGCGATCTCCCTGTCCGTGTACCCTATCAGCATTTTCATTTCAAGAACGGAGCGATAACTTTCCGGCAACCGGGCGAACAGGGCCACAAGGTCAGAATAGCTTTGCGTTTCCTCCGCCGATTCCGCGAACGCGTCCCAATCCTCTTTTAGCGGGACGATTTTTTGGTTTTTACGCCGAATCATCAACGCCTCATTCTTCACTATGGAAATGAGCCAGAAGGCCAATTCCTCACATGGAATTTCCAAAGCCCGCTGAAAATGTTCAATGACGCGCATAAACGCGTTTTGCACGGCGTCCTCGGCGTCCGCTTGATTTAAAAGGATACGAATTGCTGTCTTTTCCATCCGCTGATGGTATTCCTCATAAATACGGACAAATTTCTGACGTTCCCGTTCATCTTCCAAAACAGATAACAGATACCACATCATAGGCATAATCTCCTCTCTGTAACATTAAGCGGACGGGCGCGGCTGTTGTTGAGTGATTGGTATGTGCGTTGCATTGGGTCCTGTTACGTTTTCGGATCGTGTGCGGTCTCCGGTTCCATGACAGGCGCAAAAAAATTCCCCGGGGACTTTCATCCCGCGGGGAACTGTCGTCCCGTATCACTCGACACAGATTTGCTCAAACTCATGGATCACCGTCAGCATATCGTCCGGCAACAACGACTCAGCCTTCCGCCGCAAGGCGTCCATATCAGGCGTCAGGCCGCCGCGGCCGTAGAACGCCCACGCCACAGAGCCGGCAATGGCGGCCTGTGTGTCGCTGTCGCCGCCAAGGGAGACCGCGTTCCGTACGGCGTCCTCGTAGCTTTCGGATTCCAGAAACGCCGTCAGCGCTTCCGGAACGCTCCCTTGACAGGTTTCGTCAAAACGGTAATGGGGCCGGATTTGGTCCAGCGTCTGGTCGAGCGGATAATCATTCCGCTGAAGGTATGCCCGGATTTCCGTCTTGTCCGCGCCGGACTTGGCAAGCCATATGGCCGCCGCCACGGCTTCCGCGCCCTTGATGCCTTCCGGGTGATTGTGCGTGACTTCCGCCGAAGCGGCCCCCAACGCGACTGCGCCCTCCAAAGTGGACGCAATCAGGCCGCAGGGCGACACGCGCATTGCCGAACCGTTGCCGTAACTCTTATACGGCCGGGGCGTTTCGGCGGAAAGCCAAGCATGAAATCTTCCCCCGTATCCCCGGTCCGGATACCGCCGCCCAAACGACCGCATTTCCTGTACCGCCGCCGCCCGGAACGAAACGCCCTCCCGGCGTGCGCGTAAAAGAGCCTTGGCTATGGCAACCGTCATGACGCTGTCATCCGTAAAGGCGGATTCCGGGGAGAAGAGCGGGAAGTCTTTTGTCTTGATACGGTCCCATTCGTACACGGACCCGATGATATCGCCGATAATCGCGCCGTACATAGTATCACTCCTGATGATAATGACGAAGGAAGTCGCCGAGGTCCTCCATGGCCTGTCGCATTTCGTGCGGTTCGGGAAGCATGACAATCCGGAAGTGGTCCGGGGTGGGCATATCGAACCCGGAGCCGGGGACCATGAAAATATGCTTCTCGTGCAACAGGTCCAAGGCAAACTTCTTGTCGCTGGTAATATTGAACTTTTTCACGTCCACTTTCGGGAACGCGTAGAACGCGGCGTGATTTTTGACACAGGTCAGGCCGTCAATTTTGGCCAGTTCCCGGAACGTGACTTCCCGCTGTTCATAAATACGTCCGCCGGGGACCATCATGGCCTGAGTGCTTGCGTTGTCCGCCAGCGCGGCCGGGATGACAAGCTGCGTCAGCGCGTTGGAACACAGACGCATGGCCGCCATTTGGAAAATGCCTTCTACGTAATCGTCCGCCCGGCCCTTGTAGCCGCTGATACACATCCAGCCGCAACGGAACCCGCAGACAATATGGGACTTCGACAGACCGTTTGTCGTGATGACCATCAAGTCGGGCGCAAGCGCGGCGGTGGAATAGTGTTCCACGCCGTCCATGAGCAGACGGTCGTAAATTTCATCGGAAAAGACAATGAGGTCATTTTCCCGCGCCACTTGGGCGATATCCAGCAGAACCTCTTTCGGATACACCACGCCCGTGGGGTTGTTGGGGTTGATGATGACAATGGCCCGCGTACGCTTTGTGACCTTCTTCCGGATGTCGGCAATGTCCGGGAACCAACCGTTGGACTCGTCACAGGTATAAAACACGGGGACGGCCCCGGCGATGTAGGCGGAGTTGGACCAGAGGGAGTAACTCGGGGCCGGCATGAGGATTTCGTCCCCCCTGTTGCACAGGGCCAGCAGACACATCAGTGCCAGTTCGCTGACGCCGTTGCCAATATAAATATCGTCCGTTGTGATATCCCGAATGCCCTTTCCCTTGTGATAGGCGCAGATGGCCTCCCGCGCGGCGGGCATTCCTTTGAGGTCGCAGTAGGCAACGGCCTTGTCCACATTGGCGAGCAACGCGTTACGCACGCTCTCCGGCATTCCGAAGCCGAATACCGCGGGGTTGCCGGTGTTCAGACGCAGAACTTTGATACCCTCTTTCCCCATACGCTGGCTTTCCAGATAGAGCGGACCCCGAATGTCGGAATGGACAGGGGCGAGGTTTTCCGAACGCTGGACGGTCATCTTGTTTTACTCCTCCTGTTCTGACAAAACGAATGGCGCATACCTCAAAAATGACAGAAACCCCCAAAAGAGGGGGCTTTCCATGAGAACGTCACGTATCCGTCATGTGGTGCGCGAGGCGGGACTTGAACCCGCACGTCCGTAAAGGACACCAGAACCTGAATCTGGCGAGTCTGCCAATTCCACCACTCGCGCGTACGCAATCTCAGCGGGGACGGGAACCGGTACGGAACGGGAAAATGTTCCGCAACCGCCCCGAATGGTGCGGCTGACGGGACTTGAACCCACACGTCGATAAAACACCAGCACCTCAAGCTGGCCTGTCTACCAGTTCCAGCACAGCCGCATATGAACCCCTCACAGATTGCAAGGGCTATTATAACACGAAACGCATATTTGTCAAGAGTTTTTTTGAAAAAGTTGGCGTCAAATTTTGAGCGCGCTTTCCGCGAAAATACGGTTGACGTTTCCGCGAAAATCGGTTATGATAGCCTGTGCTTTACAGGAATTGCGCGTTGGGAGGCATGAACGATGGTGAACGATTACGGGAAGGAAATCCGGAAATTGGGCTTCGGCATGATGCGCCTGCCCCGGAAGGGACTTCTGACGGACTTGGAGCAGACAAAACAAATGGTGGACCTCTTTATGGAGGCCGGATGTACGTACTACGACACGGCCTTTGTCTACCCCGGTTCGGAGGAGGCGACCCGGAAGGCGCTGGTGGACCGTTATCCCAGAGAGTCCTTTACGCTGGCCACCAAACTTTACGCGGCCATGGTCCCCACGGAAAAGGCCGCGAAAGCGGAGTTTCAAACCAGTTTAAAGCGTACCAATGCCGGATATTTCGACTATTACCTTCTGCATTCCCTGATGGACAACAACTACCGGAAATATGAAAAGTTTCATATCTGGGACTTCGTGGAGGAGCAGAAGCGAAAGGGACTGATCCGGCATTACGGCTTCTCTTTCCACTCCGGGCCGGAACTGCTCGACCAAATCCTGACGGAACACCCGGAAGCCGAATTCGTACAGCTTCAGATCAATTACGCGGACTGGGAAAATCCGTCCGTAACGTCCCGGGCCAATTACGAGGTAGCGCGGAAGCACGGGAAACCGGTTGTCGTCATGGAACCGGTCAAGGGCGGCAATCTGGCCAACCCGCCCAAAGAGGTACGCGCCCTGTTTCAAAAGGCCAATCCGGACGCGTCTCCGGCGTCATGGGCCATCCGTTTCGCGGCGTCTCTGGACGGGATTTTGACCGTACTTTCCGGGATGTCCAATCTGGCCCAAATGCGGGATAACCTCTCCTTTATGAGAGACTTCCGTCCGCTCTCCGCGGAGGAACAGAGCGTGATTCATGAGGCGCAGCGCCTTCTCGGACGTTCCGCCACCATTCCCTGTACGTCCTGCCACTACTGCACAAAGGGCTGTCCGAAACAGATTCCCATTCCGGAGATTTTCAGCGCCATGAACCGGCGTTTGGGCAGCGGACAGCTCACGGAGTCCGTGGAAAGCTACCGCGCCGCCGTTGGACAGGGAAACGGGGCCGGGGCCTGTATTGCCTGCCGCCAGTGTGAAAAGGCGTGTCCTCAGCACATTGCGATTGTCGACAGGCTGAAGGAATGCGCCGCCGCGCTGGAATCCGGCGTGTGAAACAGGAAGGGAGACATTATGGCTAAGAAATTAGTGGCGTATTTCAGCGCCAGCGGAACCACCGCGAAAGCGGCGAAAACCCTCGCGGAAGCGGCGGGCGCGGACCTGTACGAAATTCGGCCCGCCGTCCCCTACACAAGCGCGGACCTGAACTGGATGAACAAAAACGCCCGCAGTACCATAGAAATGAAAGACCCGGCGTCCCGTCCCGCCATCGCGGACCGTAACGCCCATGTGGAGAATTACGACACCATCTTTGTGGGCTTCCCCATCTGGTGGTACGTGGCCCCGACTATTATCAACACGTTTCTGGAGAGTTACGACTTCTCCGGTAAAACGGTCGTCCTCTTCGCGACTTCCGGCGGAAGCGGTTTCGGAAAGGCAGTGGCCGGATTAAGAGGCAGCGTTGCGGATTCGTGCGTTATCCGGGAAGGGAAAATTCTCAACGGACGGCAGAATGTGGAGAGTCTCAGGAACTGGGTCGACAGCTTGTGACGCGGGGGATCCTTCGCATGAACATTAAAAAACGCCTTACGCCGGAAGAGCCGCCTTCCAAAGAAGCATCGGCCAGAGAGGCCATGATTGTCCGGACCAGTATTCTCGGCATTTTGGCCAATACGTTTCTTGCGGCTTTCAAGGCGGCCGTGGGGCTTCTGTCCCACTCCATCGCCGTGACGCTGGACGCGGTCAACAACCTTTCGGACGCCGCCTCCTCCCTGATTACCATCGTGGGAACCAAACTCGCCGGACGGGAACCCGATAAAAAACACCCGTTCGGACACGGAAGAGTGGAATACCTCACTTCCATGCTGATTTCGACACTGGTCCTCTACGCCGGCCTGACGTCCTTCGTGGAGAGCGTCAAGAAAATCATACGTCCCGATACGCCGGAGTACACCCCCGCCGGTTTGACGATTCTGGTCGTGGCGGCGCTGGTCAAATTCTTTTTAGGGCGTTACGTCCGGGCGGTGGGAAAGCGGGTCGATTCGGATTCCCTCGTTAATTCCGGGGAGGACGCCGCCATGGACAGCCTGATTTCCGCATCCACGCTTGTGGCCGCCGCCGTGTACCTGCTCTTTCGCGTTTCGCTGGAAGCGTGGCTCGGCGCGGCGATTTCCCTTGTCATCATCCGTTCCGGCGTGGAGATGTTGCGGGAGGCGATTTCCCGGATTCTGGGCGAACGGCCGACCCCGGAACTGGTCCGCGGTATCCGGAAAACGGTCTGTGAATTTCCCGGCGTGTCCGGGGCCTACGACATGGTCCTGCACAACTACGGACCCGATACGTTTCAAGGCTCCCTGCACATTGAAGTCCCCGACACGTGCTCCGCAAACCAGTTGGATGACCTCATCCGGGAGATTACCCTATGTGTGTATCAAAAACATCACGTCATTCTGACCGCCATCGGCGTGTATTCCCTCAACACGCATGACGAACACGCCATACAAATGCGGGAAACGCTGAAAAAGGCCGTTTTAGCGTGTCCGTACGTTCTGCAAATGCACGGCTTCTATCTGAAAGAAGAGGAAAAGCGGATCCGTTTTGATGTGGTCGTCAGTTTTGACGCGCCGGACAGAAAAGAGGCCTTCCGGAAAGTGAAGGAAACGGTCTCCGCCATGTACCCGGATTACACGTTTCAGCTCTCCATCGACAGCGATTTCAGCGAGGCGTGAAACCCAAACGCTACAGGACACATTGCAAGTACGCAATGTGTCCTGTAACCGTTACCGCGGCTCGTCATGCCAGAGTTCGAGCACGTAACAGTCGAAATGCCGTCCCCACGGACGGAAAAGCGACAGTTGTTTGAGGCCCTGACTGCCCCACGGATAGGCGATACTGACCAGCGTTTCGGACGGTTTCGCGAGGAGCCACCCGGCGGGGAGAAGTTGAAGGAGCATTTGTTCGTGAAGGCGTCCGTTCAGGAGCGTGACCTGTTCCAGCAGACACGGGAGCCATAATGACTTTACAGTCCGCTGTACATTGCGGGTCCTGCGGAGCAGTCGCAAGTACATGGCGGGTCACTCCGTGAAGGTAATCAGGACGTTTACGCGTTCGCCGTCACGCCAGAGCGTCAGGGGCATGGACTCTCCGACATGGTAGCGGCGGCGGACGCGCAACAGGTCCCGACTGCTGGAAACCGTCTCCGAATCGGCGCCTATGATATAGTCGCCGACTTGTATGCCGGCCGTTTCGGCGGGGGAGTCAGGCTCCACTTTCAGCACGCCGATTCCCCATAAATCCGGCTCCACCTCCGTGCCGAAGGAATCCACCGAGACGCCAATCACGGGTTCCGGCTGACTTTTGCCGTACGTCAAAAGGTCGTTGACCAGACGCTCCATGGTCGCGGACGGAATCGCAAAACCGAGGCCTTCCACCGTGGACCGGCGCGAACTCATCTTGACTACGTTAATGCCGACTACCTGCCCATACTGGTCAATCAGCGGCCCGCCGGAATTGCCGGAATTTAACGCCGCGTTGGTCTGAATCAGGGTCATAGTGCGCCCGTCGACAAGGACATCGCGGTCAATGGCGGAAATGATTCCGTTTGTCAGCGTCCCGCGAAACTCGACCCCGAGAGGGTTTCCAATGGCATACACGTCATCGCCGACTGTCAGACGTTCCGAGTCTCCGAAAGGCGCGGCGGGAAGAGGGTCCGAACAGTCCATTTTGAGCACGGCAATGTCGTTCTGTTCATCTCCGGCGACATAGAAGGCGCGGTAACTGTGGCCGCTGTCCAGCATGGCGCGGCACTCGCTCCCGCCCTGTACCACATGGTAGTTCGTGACAAAGTAGCCATCGGACGAGAAAATGACGCCCGTTCCGACCGCCGCCGTTTTTTCGTCCAGACCGACAATGACCGTGACAACGGACGGGTTCACGTTTCGATAAATTTCCTGAGCGGTCTGTGTGTCCCCGTGTTCGCGGAAGAGCGTAAAGACAGCCCCCTCCCCGATCGGCCACGTGGGAATTTCAATGCCAATGCTGTTCCGGGCTGGCTCTTCATACTGATCGTAAAAATTCCAGAAATACCGGTCACTTACGGAATCGGAATGCTGTTGCTTCCATATTCTTGCGCCCAAAGACAGCAGACCGGCCAGCAACACGCCGCAGAGAAAGCCAAAAAGCCAGTGACGCCTCTGTTTTTTCCGAGCTTGCGGCTTTTCAACGTGTGTCACGGGGACAGGGGGCGCCGGAACCGGTACGGGGCGTGTCTGCGGAACCGCTTCTGGGACAGGGGGCGCCGGGTCCAGAATTGGTACGGGTTCGGGGCGCGTCTGCGGAACCGCGTCCGGGACTGGTAACGCCGGGTCCGGAACCGGTACGGGTTCGGGCCGTGTCTCTGGAACCGCTTCCTGTTCCGGCAGAGGGGCATTTTCAAAATCTTCCATGCGTCTTCTCTCCGCTTACTTCAAAAGACTGGACGAAAACGCCGGAGCGTTCCCGCCGTTACACAATGCGCAACGAAAAGGAAAATTCCGTCACCCCGTTACTGCTGGTGACATAGATCTCCTCCCGGTGACGCTTGAGAATGGTTTTTACGATATACAGTCCGAGTCCCACGCCATCGCGGTCCGCTCCGCGGGATTTGTCGGTTTTATGAAAACGTTCAAACAAGAGGGGCAGTTCCTCCGGGGGGATGGTGTCCCCGCTGTTGCGTACCCTGACCACGGCCCTGTTTTCACGCGACTGCACGCCGAAATACAGTACCGATTCGGGACGGGCAAACTTGACGGCGTTTTCCAGCAGATTGTAGAGGACTTGAATCATCATATCCTTGTCGCCGAGCACAAAAATGGACGTGTCGGGAATATCGGCTTCCACATCCAGTTTCCGGTCGGTGATTCTCTTCTCCATGGAAATCAGCACACGCCGCATACTTTCGCACAGGTCGAAACTCTGTCCGCTCCGCAAGGGGTCCATCGTCTGGAACTGGTTGACGTCCAGCATACGCCGTACCATCCGGCTGAGGCGGCGGCTCTCCTCCGAGATGATTTCCAGATATTTCCTCTCATTGGCCGCCGGAATGGTCCCGTCCAAAATGCCGTCCGTGTAGCCCGCAATGGTCGTCAGGGGGGTTTTGAGGTCGTGGGAGAGATTGGACAGAAATTCGTGCCGTTGCAGTTCCTGCCGCTGTAGAATGTCGGCCATCTGATTAAAGGAGGCGGACAGCTCCCCGATTTCGTCCGTCTGGTCGCAGTCCTTCATACGGATTTCAAAATCCCCGCTGGCGTACTCCCGCGTGGCCCGCACCATTTCCTTCAGAGGCAGAACCATTTGTGAGGCCGTGACGGAGACCGCAAGGAAGGAAATCAACATCATGGCCGCCGCGGTGACGAAGTACAGGGACATGAAGGTGTTCCAAAGGCTGTCAAGGCGGGACGTGGTGGAGGCGGCAAAGACTACGCCCGTTACCTCGTTCTTCTGGGGGTCCACGGCCGCAACGCCCGCAAGCAAACGGCCGACATCGGCGTTGTTCCGGTATTCGCGCACGGGGCGCGCGGCGTCAATCCTTGCGGCGAGTTCTTCTAAAAACGCCCAATCATCATTGGTGTAAGTAGCGATACCGTCCCCGGTGGCGTGAACGAGTTCCTGATGGTTGTCGTAAATAATGAACTGTACGCCGCTAATATCGGCGGTGAAATCGGCCAGACGGAGAAAGTCCGGATGCGCCTTTAACTGACGGAACAGGAGATGATGTCCGTCCACGGAATTGCGTATGGTGTAGCCGACGCACTGTTTGGCCATGGCCTCGGCGTGTTTTTCCAGTTCGGCGGTCTGTTCGCGGCGCATATGAAGATAGCTCAGGGAGAAAAACACGAAGCCCAACAGCACCAGCGTGAGAAGCACCATACCGGCGGTCACAAGAAGCTGACGCCAGTACATCCCCTTGAAAGGTTCCTGACGGTTTTTCATTTCGGCGCCTGCTTTCCGTTCCGCAGTTCAAACTTATAGCCCACGCCCCAGACCGTACGTAACGCCCACTGGTCGGAAACGTTCTCAATTTTTTCCCGCAGACGTTTAATGTGCACGTCAACCGTGCGGCTGTCCCCGAAGTAATCGAAGCCCCATACCTCGTCTAAAAGCTGGTTGCGGGTGTAGACCTTATTCGGCGTGGAAGCCAACTGGTACAGAAGTTCAAGTTCCTTTGGCGGGGTGTCGACTTTTTTGCCGTTCACGATCAGTTCGTAGGCGTCCAGATTGATCACGAGCTTGTCATAGGAAATGGTTTTACTGGTGTCGTTCGGGATTTCGGAGCGGCGGAGTACGGCGTTAATACGGGCGATCAGTTCTTTCATCTCAAACGGCTTGACGATATAGTCATCCGCGCCCATTTCAAGGCCGTGAATCCGCTCAAAGAGTTCGCTTTTCGCGGTCAGCATGATGATGGGCACTCTGGACGTCTCCCGGACACGGGCACAGACCGCCCAGCCGTCCATGACGGGAAGCATAATGTCAAGGACCATCAGATCCGGAACCTTTTTCCGGAATTCCTCCATGGCTTTCGCGCCATCGGAAGCCAGACGGACATCGAAACCTTCCTTGTCAAGATACATATGGATGAGGTTGGAAATATTGTAATCGTCCTCTACTACCAGAATGTCGCGCCCCATAATTGCGAATCCTCCTGTTTGCTCCGGCAGGTTCAAGCCTTGCCGCGCCTGTTAGCGGAAATTGTAACACGCCGGGAACGCAATTTGTTGAATATTCTGTAAATGATGAAAAACTTTTTTTACACGGACGCGGTTTCCGTCCACGGCTGGAAAGTGTCCCCGATTGCCAAGGCGTCCGTGAGGAACGAGTTGAGGCCGGAGCGGTTGACGGCGCCGCCAATCCAGAGGGAGAGCGTTTCCGGCTGTTGGGAGACCAGATTCAACAGGTCCGCGGCCTGTCGGGATGTGCGTAACGGCGTTTCCGTGCGGCTGAGCGTGGGGCGCAGGCAGAGGAAGCCGGCGTTCCGTGCGGCGCGGAGCAGTTCTTCCCCGCCGCCGTCAATCAGGGCCAGACGCGTTTTCTCCATGGTCGTGCGCTGTAACAGAAGGTTACAGTCTTTCAGCCGGTCGAGTACGGAAGCCGTTGTTCCGGCCTCCACATACAGCCCGATACAGTGCCCCGTGACGGCCATCCTCCGCAGAAGGTCGCCCTGTCCGGACAGAAAGGCTTCGTCACAAAAGACCGTGGCCCGGATTCCGTGACGGTCCAGCGCGTCCAGAAGGGAGGACGTGACGCCGTCTCCGCGCAGACACAGATAAATCCGCTGGTTGCCAAGACTGGGTTCCGGTTCGGGCGGCGGCTCGGGGGTTACGGGTTCGGGTTCCGGTTGCGTGACGGCGGCGGGTTTGGACGGCGTGACGGGTTTGGAGACCGGCGCGGAGGGCCTCGGCACGGCGCGGGAGACCGGCGGCGCGGGCACGGATTCCGGTTTCGGCTCCGGCTCTTGCGCGGGCACGGGTTCCGGGACGGGTTCCGGGACGGGTTCCGGCGGGGCGGACGGCTCTTTTTCCGGTTCCGGTTCGGGGTCCGGCACGGGCACGGGTTCGGGGTCCGGCACGGGTTCCGGCTCCAGTGTCCGGACGTACTCCTGATAGACCGTGTTTAACTGAAACGCGGCCGCTCTGGCAAAGGCGCTTTCCGACATATTGAAGGAAGCGCTTCTCAACCAGACCAGTTTTCCGTGTTCCACGTCCGTGGTAGAGTAGAGCAGATTAAAATAGCGGGCGACCACAGAGGCCGGGACATAGCCGTTGTCCCCTTGCCAAACCATGCCGGGCGCGTAAGTGTTCTGCTCCGAATCCTGTGCGTACGGGTAATCTTTGCGGAAGAGCAGGGACTGTTCCCCGCGATACAGCAGGATTGCGTCCCCGATTTTGGCGCGGGAAATGCCCACCGTGTCACGTACGGCCCCGGTGAACGCATCGCCGGAGATGTAAAGGTAGCCGTCATGCCAGAAAGGCATGGTCTCTTCCGTGAGCGGCAGGACCATGTTTTCCACGGCCACAAAGTAAAGTTCATTGGGCAGGGCGGCGGCATAAGTCAGGCGGAAGAGGCACAGGAGACATAAAATGGCCGCCGTGAGTCGCTGTCTGCGGGACATGACGCCTCCTTTCCGTCACGGTTCGTCTACGGAGACATCTATCGTAAACGACAGTTCAAAGGTACGGTTCCACGGAAGCCGGTAGTCATGGAAGGAGACGGTACGGACCTTCTTTGTACTCCACGGCATGAGCGCGCAAAGCAACGCGGTATCCTGTAAATTGTCGCGGACCTTCTGACATTCGGGCGCGAACAGTTCCGTGAGTTTCTGTTCTATGCGTTCGCGGTGGGGGGTATTGTACGGAATGTTGCCGGTGTCCACGTGCAGGGATTTCAGGTAGGCGTTGAGGGGGGCGCGGGTATGCAGGATGTACTCCGTCAGGGCCATGGAGTTGGCCATCTGCCGGAGTTGGGCAAGGTCAACGGGCGTCCCGCCGGTTCCGTCACAGCGAAGATAGAGGTAACGGGAAAAGCCCATCGCGAAGGCGGCCCCGGTCACGTTCGCCTGATCGTACTTGCCCGCGTAGGCCACCAGTCCGGCGAACGGCGCCCGCTGTAAAAGCGCCTGTTCGAGCGTATCCCCGTAGGCGTCATTGCTGGCCTCGTTCAGAACCGTGGGAATATGAAGGGCAAGGTTCCGTTCCAGCGTGGAAACGAGTTCTTCCACGTATTCCGCGGCCTGTTCGGGGTTTTCGGGGGCGGTCATGACCAGAAACTGAAGTTCCGCGTCCCGTTCGGGCACCTGTTCGGCGCGGAAGAAGTCCAAATGCCGTTTTACCACTTCTTCCAGCGTATAGAGGTCAAATTCCGAAGAGTGTTTGTCCTGTGTCCCGCCAATGTAGCGCACGGACGCGCGGACGCGGTAACCGTACGTTTCCTGTGCGGCGCGTCCCACAAACATACGCGCCAGACTGTCCAGCCCCGCCATGACCGCCACCCCGGACGAGACATCGTCCCCGATACGGGAGCGCAGATAGCGTAACTCGTTGTACTGGATATTGTCCCGGTTGGAGGAATCGTCCACGCCGATAAAAAGCTGGACGTTGGACAGGCCGTCAATTTCGGAAAGGACCTCATCTGTCAGGGTCAGTTTCCGCCGCCGTACGCCCAGATAAGTTTCCAGCAGGTCCGGGGTGAGGAAGTCGCGAAAACGCGTATTTTCCAGCGCGTTTTCGGCGGGGGTGCGTCCGTCCTCCGCGTACGGGTAGAGGGAAAAGACGCGCTGTAAGGAAAGTTCACGGTCGGAGAGTATGGGCCGGGGGACCATGCCGTATTCCCGGAGGGCGTAGTATTCCGACTCCCCGATTCCCCGATAGGCCACGGTCGGGGAGAGGCGCGCCAGACTGTCAAAGAGATAAAGGCGGTTTTGGGGCTTTTTGGCCAGCGGAAGCACGTACTTCCGAAAAGCGGCGATTTCGCCCATGGCGGAACGGCCGGAGAAGGAAAGGGGCCACGTCTCCCGTACGGAACGGGAGTGCGCCAGACCGCCGGAAAAGAGCTGGTCAAGCGAGAGTATGAACGTGTGACACCCGGCGCGGCCCATGTCGCGCACCCAGAGGAAGAGGGCTTCCCGGTTGCCGTACGGCGTGCCGTTTTCGTTAGGCGGCTGGCCGTCAAGGGCGGTACGAAACCAGTCCCGGGGCGGCATGACGATTTCCCAGCCGGACGCCTCCGCGAGATAGACCACGTCCTCCAAGTTGTCGATACGGTCATCCAGCGGGACATAGGCAATGACCCTTGACCAGTCGCGGTAACGTTCCGGATAAAGGCGGCGCTGGACCAGTTCCCACGCGATAAGGGCCAGCAACAGCAGAATCAGGCCGACAAGGAACGGGCGTAACGGAAATTGACGTTGTTGATTTTTATGCCGCATGGTCTGCGCCCCTTCCAGTCTGAAATTCCGGCATGACGGTTCAGCGTTCCGTTTTGCCGTACTCCAAGATATCCGCGATCCGTTCGCAGGCGTGGCCGTCCCCGTAGGGATTGGACGCGCGGGACATGGCCTGATAGGCGTCCGGATGTTCCAACAGGCGCGTAAACTCGTGGTAAATGGTCTCCTCGTCCGTGCCGACCAGACGCAGGGTCCCGGCGTCAATGCCTTCCGGACGCTCGGTGGTGTCCCGCATGACGAGCACCGGCTTCCCCAGACTGGGCGCCTCTTCCTGTATGCCGCCGGAATCGGTCAAAATCAGGTAACTGCGGCTCATAAAGTTGTGGAAGTCGAGCACGTCCAGCGGCTCGATAAGCCGGATACGGTCATCATTGCCGAGTTCGGCCCGCGCCGCCTCCCGTACCACGGGGTTCATGTGAATCGGGTAAATCGCTTTGGTGTCGGGGTGTTCGTCCATGACGCGCCGGATGGCCCGGAACATATTCCGCATGGGCTGGCCCAAATTCTCCCGCCGGTGCGCGGTAATCAGAATCAGGCGGCTGTCGGACGCCCAGTCCAGTTCCGGGTGCCGGTAATCCTCCCGGACCGTGGTCCGGAGCGCGTCAATGGCGGTGTTCCCGGTAATAAAGATGGTTTCCGGCCTTTTGCCCTCGCGGAGCAGGTTGTCCCGGCTCATTTTCGTGGGGGCGAAATTGTAGCGGCTGATGATGGACACCGCTTCCCGGTTGAACTCTTCCGGGTACGGGCTGTTTATGTTGTACGTACGCAGTCCGGCCTCCACGTGTCCCACGGGCACGCGCAGATAGAAACAGGCCAGCGCCGTGACAAAGGTCGTGGAGGTGTCGCCGTGGACCAGTACCACATCCGGGCGGACTTCTTCCAGTACGCCCCGGATACGTTCCAGAATATTGACCGTAATGTCGAAAAGCGTCTGCCGCTCCTTCATGATGGACAAGTCGTAATCCGGCGTGACGCGGAAGGCCTCAAGGGCCTGATCGAGCATTCGGCGGTGCTGTCCGGTGACGCAAAGGACCGTTCGCAGGCCGGGACGCGTTTTCAGTTCATTGACCAGCGGACACATTTTAATGGCTTCCGGACGGGTCCCGAAAACCAGCATAACTTTTTTCATAGTGCGTTCTCTCCGTGCGTCTGTGATACGGCTATTCTAACATCTCTCCGCAGAAATTGCAAGTCAGGAAATCCGGAAGGCGCGTACGGACGCCCTCACAGGAGTAATACAGCAGGAGTTTGCAAAACGCCGTCTCTTCGGTCATGCCGTACAGGGGCTGAATGCGTCCGCCGTTGCGGACATGGCCCAGTATCACAGGGACCGTATCGTACACTTCCCCCTGATTCCGCGCCGGGGAAAGGTACAGGTCCGTTCCGGCGTCCGCGCAGCGGTCCAGCAGGTACAGAACCGACTCCGGCCCGCGCGCGTCCCCGACACAGGCCGTGCCGGAATGGTACGTTCCGTGCAGAACCGCCCGGAACGCTTCGACTTTGTAGGCGTCATAACGGATTCCGACATAGGGCCGGATATTCAGGACGCAGTCCGTCAAAGAGCCGTCCGCCGCGTACAGGAGCGGCCCGGACAGCGGACGCGTACCGGCAACGCCGGACAGCGTCTCCGCGCGCAGATTCGTGATATCCAGCGCCCCGGCGCTGTGGAAATCTTCCGAATAGTCGCCGCACTGCCTCAGGCGGCAGGCCCTGTGAAGGTACATCCGCCTGTCCGTAACGTTCCGGTACGTGACATAGACCCCCGGCGGAATCCGGTACCCGATACACTCCACGGCGGCGCGGAAGTTCGCGGAGCCGTTGGCGTACGCGTTGCCATGTTCCAACGGCGCGTTACTCGACACGAACACCACGGGCACGCCGGTTCCCGTCAGGAGCAACGCGAACAGGGAAGCGGTATAGGCCAGCGTATCGGTACCGTGGGCGATGATGACGCCGTCAAAGGCGGAGAAATCCACGGTCCGGAAGTAGTCCAGCATCCGGTTCCAGACGGAGACCGTCATATTTTCGCTGAGGGTGTGGAAGCGTTCCCCGGCCGTGAAACGGACGCTTCCCGCGAACGGCGAACCGGAACGCCGGAAGCCTTCCACTAACCGTAAGGACGCGGTTTCCGTGTCGAGCGTCCGCAGGCCGTCCCGGACGCCGGAACAAATGGTACCGCCTGTCAGAACCAGTAAAAGATTCATGTCTCTAAGGCGGCCTCCATACGTTCGCGCACCGTGGCCGGGGTCGCTTTGCCCTGTAAGTCCTTCATGGCCTGACCAATCAGAAAGCCGATGGCCTTTGTCTTGCCGCTCCGGTATTCGTTTACGGCTTTCGGGTTGGCCTCTATCACACGGCGGATGACTTCTTCCAACGCGCTTTCGTCATTGTTCACCGACAGGCCGCGCTCCCGGATATAGTCCGATACCCGGAAAGGTCCGTCCGTTGACAGCAACGCTTCCAAGACGCGTAAGCCGTCCGCGCGGCTGACGGTACCGCTTTCCGTACGCCGAATCAGTTCGGCCAGTTCGGACGGGTCCGGCGCGATATCCTCCGCGTTTTCGGAAAGCGTCTTTAAGACGTGCGGGACGTGGACAATCAGCCAGTTGGCAACGTGCCGCGCCTCCGCGCCGCGTGATACGACCGCCTCAAACAGTTCCGCGGTCTCCCGGCGTACCGTCAGCCGGGCCGCGTCTTTGGGTGGAAGCGCGTACTGTTCCACAAACCGCGCCTGACGTTCTTCCGCGAACTCCGGCAGACTGTCCCGCGCGGCCTGTAAGAAGTCCTCCCCGATGAATATAACCGGTAAATCCGGCTCCGGAAAGTAGCGGTAATCCGGCGCGTTTTCCTTGCTTCTCATGGCCGTACTGGTTTTCAGGTCGTCATTCCAGTGGCGGGTCTCCTGTACGACCGCGCCGCCGCCGGAAAGAATGTGAATCTGCCGGGAACGTTCGCTTTCTATCGCGTGTTCGATAGCGCGCAGAGAGTTGATGTTCTTCGTCTCCGTACGGGTTCCGAGCGCCGTTTCCCCCGCGCGCCGTACCGACAAATTAACGTCCGCCCGCATGGACCCTTCTTGCATTTTACAGTCGGAAATGCCCAGATACGTAAACAGCGAACGGATTTTCTCCAAATACGCCAATACTTCCGCGCTGTCCCGGAAATCCGGTTCCGACACGATTTCCAGTAACGGCACTCCGGCGCGGTTATAGTCCGGGTAGGTCTCGTGTTCGTATTCGGAGTGAATGAGTTTTCCGGCGTCCTCCTCCATGTGCATTTCGTGAATGCGTATCCGTTTCGCGCCAATGTCCACGTATCCGTTCCGCGCGATGGGGCGGTAGAGCTGTGAAATCTGGTAGGCCTTGGGCAGGTCCGGATAGAAGTAATTTTTCCGGTCGAAACGGGTTTCCCGGTCGATGTCGCAGTGCAGGGCCAGTCCCGCCCTGACGGCGTACTCCAATACTTTGCGGTTCAGGACCGGAAGCGTACCCGGAAGCCCCATACACACGGGACAACAATGTGTGTTCGGACGGCCGCCGAATTCCGTGGAACAGGCGCAGAAAATTTTGGATTTCGTGGACAGTTCCACGTGCACTTCCAGTCCGATCACGGTTTCCCAGCGTTCAGACATTTCCGGACACCTCCAATCCCTCCGGGCGGCGTTTGTGCCAGTCGGTGGCCAACTGGTACGCGTAACCCGCGTTTAAAACCGTAGCGTCCGCGCCGGACGCGCCGAGCAACTGCGCCCCGATGGGCAGTCCGCGGCGGTCGAAGCCGCACGGCACGGACAGTCCCGGAAGTCCCGCCAGATTCACGGGCACCGTGAAAATGTCCGACAGGTACATCTTCAGCGGGTCCGACAGGGAGCTTCCCAGCGCGGGAGCCGTGGTCGGCGATACCGGCAGGGCAATCACGTCACAACGCCGGAACGCCTCCGCGAAGCCGTCCATAATCATTTGCTTCATTTTCAGGGCCTTGTTATAGTACGCGTCATAATAGCCGGACGAGAGCACGAACGTGCCCAGCAGAATCCGTCTTTGTACCTCTTTTCCGAAGCCCTCACTCCGCGTACGGGTATAGAGGTCCTCTATCGTGGTATAGCGTTCCGCGCGGAAGCCGTACTTCACGCCGTCAAACCGCGCCAGATTGGACGAGGCCTCCGCCGTGGCGAGGATATAGTAAACGGGCACGGCGTAACGAAGGAAGGGCAGGCGGAGCGGGACCAATTCCGCGCCAACGCGTTTGAGTTCGTCCAGAAACGCTTCCACGCCGGTTTGTACGTCCTGTTCCACGCCGTCCCCGAAACACTCTTCCGGCACGCCCACGCGCAGACCGTGAATGTCGCCGTTCAGGGCGTCCAGAAAGCGGGTATCGGGGAAGGGTATGGACGTGGCGTCCATGGGGTCGGGTCCGGCGATGATGTCCAGCAGGGCGGCGCAGTCGCGCACGTCGCGCGCCAGCGGCCCGATCTGGTCGAGCGAAGAGCCGTAGGCGATCAGGCCGTAACGGGACACGCGTCCGTAGGACGGCTTGAACCCGGTCACGCCGCAGTAGGAAGCGGGCTGACGTACGCTCCCGCCGGTGTCGGAACCCAGCGCGCACACGCATTCCCGCGCCGCGACGGCCGCCGCCGCGCCTCCGGACGAACCCCCCGGGACACGTTCCCGGTCCCACGGGTTGCGGACGGGTCCGTAACAGGACGTTTCGGAAGTCGAACCCATGGCGAATTCGTCCATATTGAGCGTCCCGGCGGGGACCGCTCCGGCGTCCTTGAGCTTCCGCACGGCGGTGGCGTCAAAGGGGGCGCGGTAGCCGCGCAGTATCTTGGACGCGCAAGTCGTCAGGCAGTTGCGGACGTTGAGATTGTCCTTGATTCCCACGGGGACGCCCGCCAACGGGGACACGGCCTCCCCGCTGTCCAACAGGGCTTGCGCGCGTTGCGCGGCCGTACGCGCCGGGTCGATTTCAAAGGCCGCGTAGGCGTTCCAGTTCCGGTCCCGCGCCCGACAGGCCCCGTATACCGCTTCCAACGCTTCCAACGCGGAAAGCTCCCGTTTGCGTATTCGTTCCCCCAGTTCCACGGCGGTCAGGTCCAGAATGTCCATAGCCTACCCTCCTTTTTGGCATGTTCCGTCCGGGTCAGTCCACAACGCGCGGGACAACCGGCGTTTCGTCCCCGTGTTCGGGGGCGTTGTCCAGCAACAGGACGCGCTCCATGGACGGCGCCACCGTGTCCGGACGCGTGGGACAGCCCGCGCCGCTACCCGTCACGGATACCGTCCCCGTGTCAACAGACGCGTTGATTTCGTCCATGTAGCTTAAAATCGAAGTCAGCCCCTGACAGACGCTGTCCATGTCCTCTTCCGCGATTTCCAGTCTGGAAAGTTTCGCCACGTACCGCGCCGTTTCCCTCGTGATTTCCATACGCCACCCCGTTTCAAACTCCCGATTCAGGAACGTTTCGACAGTTCCTCTTCCAACAGGGTCCGGATGACCTGCGGGTCCCCGTTGCCCTTCAGCTCCTTCATACAGCCGCCGAATAACGCCTGAAACGCCTTTTTCTTGCCGCCCAGATAGTCTTTGACCGCGTTCGGCGTGGCGTCCAGCACCTTCAAAACGACCTGCCGCACGGCGTCCGCGTCCCCCTGCGCGCTGAGGTTGTGCGCCTTGCAGTACGCGTCCGGGTCGGCGTCCTCGTACAGCACAGCTTCCAGTACCTTCCGCCCCGCGGCCCGGTTGATTTCGTTCCCGGACACCTTCTCCATAATCCGCGACAGCTTCTCCGGCGCAACGCGTAACTCTCCCATGACTTGCCCGTGCTTGCGGAGAATGCCGCCGCACTCCGTCAGAATCCATGACGCGGCCTCCTTGGGGTCACGCCCCGCCGCCGTCACGGCGTCAAACAGGTCACAGAGCGCACGTTCCGAAGTCAGGGACGCGATTTCCTTTTCGGACAGGCCTTTCGACTGGTACTCCGCCGTCTTTTCCTCGATAGACGCCGGCATGGTGTCCCGGACGCGCCGTATCCAGTCCTCCCCGATCAGAATCGGCATAAGGTTCGGGTCCGGGAAGTAACGGTAATCCGCGGCCGTCTCCTTGTTGCGCATGGAGAACGTACGGCCTTTGACATCGTCCCAGCGGCGCGTCTCCTGTACGAGCGTTTCCGTGCCGCGCTCCACGGCGTCAAGGTGGCGCGCCGTCTCGTACTGTATCGCGCGGCGGATGGACGACAGCGAACTCATGTTTTTGATTTCCGTCCGGACGCCCAATTCCTCCGTCCCCTCCGGCCGGATGGAAATGTTCACATCGCAACGCATCGCCCCTTCTTCACACTCGGAAATGTTGGCGAAACGGAACATGGTTTTCAGTTTTTCCAGATAGGCCATGACTTCATCGGCGGTCCGGAAGTCCGGCTTGCTGACAATCTCAATCAGGGGAACGCTGGTACGGTTGAAATCCACCAGCGTTGTTTCGGTCCAGTCATCGTGCACGAGTTTCCCGGCGTCCTCCTCCATGTGAATCTGCTTGATCCCAATGGTACGCGTACCGTCCTTGGTGGTCACCTCTACGGAGCCGTTGCGGCAGACGGGATGGAACCACTGTGTGATTTGATACGCGCAGGGCAAATCCGGGTAATAGTAACTCTTCTTGTCGAAGGTGGTATAGCGGCTGATGTCACAGTGCAGCAGAATCCCGGCGCGCATGGCCAGTTCGACCACGCGCCGGTTCGTGACGGGGAGCATACCGGGCATACCCGCGCACGCCGGACATACGCGCGTGTTCGGTTCGCCTTTCGTGGAATGTCCGCCGCAGGAGCAGAAAATTTTTGAATTGGTCGCTAACTCGACATGGGTTTCCAGACCAATGACCGCTTCATATCTCATTTCGCGCCACTTCCTTCCATTGCCTCCGCTAAATTCAGCAGGGAACTTTCCCGTAACGTGTCGGCGAAGCACTGTACGCCGCCCGATGCCATGGCCGGAACGCCCGTCAGGTTCGGAATGGCCGTAAACAGGCTTTCCTCGAACACGGTTTTGAACGCGTCCGCGATAGCGTAGGGCCGGTACTCCGTCCGGGAACAGGCCGGACACAGAAGCGCGTCAAAGTCTTTGAACAGGCCCTTTACCTGTTCCCAGACCAGCCGCCGGACCCTCAGCGCCTTATCGTAACAGGTAACGTAACGCCCCTTTGAGAGCGCATCGGAGCCGTACAGAATCACGGCTTTTGTCAGGAAATTCAGGCCCTCCGTACGGGAATTCACGTACAGTTCGTCAATGTTCCGGTAGTCCGGGGAACGGTAGCCGAACTTTACGCCGTCATAGCGGGAGACGTTGTTGCAAGTCTCCGCGCACAGGAGCAGGTTCCACGCGGTCCGGGCGGCTTCCGCCAACGGAAGCGACACTTCCTCCACCGTCACGCCCAAGCCGCGCATACGTTCCGCGTACGCCGTGACCCGCGCTTTCATGTCGTCCGAAGCCGCGTCCGTCAGCTCCCGGACAAGTCCCACACGCATACCCGGAACGTCTTTGCCGTTGCCGTAGTCGTACGTTTCCGCGGGCAGACTGGTGCCGTCTTTGGGGTCATGGCCCGCAATCACGCGCAAAAGTTCCCGGACCGCGCCGGCGGTTTTCGCCGTCACGCCGACCTGTTCCCCGGAGCACGCGCACGGAATCACGCCGTACCGGGACACCGTGCCGTAGGTAGGCTTCAGGAAGTCCACGCCCGAGAGCGCGGCGGCACGGCGCGGGGCGCCGTTCAAGTCCACGTTCAGCGCGCCCCGGACCTGTCCGGCCGCCACGAGTTCCGCCGCCGCGCCGCGCAAGGCCCCCGAGGCGTCAAGACACGGCCCGCCGTGGGCAAACTCGCCCAACAGGTCAAGGCCAAACTCCCCGACCGCGCTTTTCCCGGCGACCGCGTACCCCGCGCCTTCGAGCCGTTCCACGGTCTCCGCGCTGAACAGGGGCTTAAAGCCTTCCAGAATCCGGGACCCGGCGCGGGTTTCGTATCCTTTGACCTGTATCGTGTCATCCACGGCGATTACGCCGTTGGCGTTGATTTCTGTCACAAACTGTCCCATGTCCACCCTCACTTTACCAGCCGCGGAACCTGCCAACTGTCGTCCGTATGCTCCGGCGCGCCTTCCAGCAGACTTTCCCGCGTAAACGGCTGTTCCTGCACATCGTCCCGGAGAATGTTCGTCAGCGGCATGACGTGTACCATGATTTCCACGTTGTCCGTGTCAATCTCCCGCAAAGCCGCCTCATGGGCTTCCATGTCGCGGAAAATCGACAGCATTTCCGCGGCTTCGTCCGCTGTCAGACGCATTTCGTTGAGCTGTTCCAGCGCGGAGAGCGCTTCCGGCGTCATCATGTTACGTGCCCCCTTTCCGTCACTCCCGGATGCTGATGTTGGCCTCTAACAACTGCTGTTCCGTTACCTCACTGGGCGCGCCGAGTAACAAATCCTGCGCGTTGCCGTTGAGCGGGAAGGCGATTACGTCCCGGATGGTGTCCTCATCGGCCAGTAACATAATCATACGGTCAATGCCGGGGGCCATTCCGGCGTGGGGCGGCGCGCCGTACTGGAACGCCGTGTAAAGCGCGCCGAAACGTTTTTCGAGTTCCTCCGCGCTGTAGCCCGCAATCGCGAACGCCTTGCGCATAACTTCCGTACTGTGGTTCCGGACCGCGCCGGACGCCAGTTCCACGCCGTTACAGACAAGGTCGTACTGGTACGCCAGCACTTCGGTCGGCTCTTTCGATTCCAGCGCCTCCAAACCGCCCTGCGGCATGGAGAACGGATTGTGCGTGAAAATCACCGCGCCGCTGCTCTCGTCTATTTCGTACATGGGGAAGTCCACGACAAAGCAGAATTCGTAAGCGTCCTTGTCGATGATGTTGAGGTTTTCGCCCAGCCACGCCCGGATTTGTCCGGCGTAACGGTTGACGACCCGGAGCGTGTCACAGATAAAGAAGAGCGTTTCGCCGTCCTTCATGCCGGTCAGGGCAATGACTTCGGACTTCTGTTCCGGCGTAAGGAACTTCTCAATGGGACCTTTAAAGGCGCCGTCATTCAGGGTCAGGTATCCAAGGCCCTTCATGCCGATTCCCATGGCGAATTTCAGGGAACGCTCAAAGAAACTCCGGGGCTGGCCCTTGCAGTCGGCGACAATCCCGCGCACGGGCTTTCCGCGGAAGAGCGGAAAATTGACGTTCGCGAAAAAGTCCGTCAAGTCACAGATAACCAGCGGGTTGCGCAAATCGGGCTTGTCGGTGCCGTACTTCAACATGGACTCGGCGAACGTGATACGCCGGAACGGCGCGGACGTGACGCGTTTTTCCGTAAAGGCGCGGAACGTGTTCCCTACGACTTCCTCACAGACGTTCAGAACGTCCTCCTGCGTGGCGAACGACATTTCAAAGTCAAGCTGGTAAAACTCGCCGGGGGAACGGTCCTGCCGGGCGTCCTCGTCCCGGAAACAGGGCGCGATCTGGTAGTAGCGTTCAAAACCGGAGACCATCAGAAGCTGTTTGAACTGTTGCGGGGCTTGGGGCAAAGCGTAGAACTTGCCCTTGTGCTTGCGGCTGGGGACCAGAAAGTCCCGCGCGCCCTCCGGAGAAGAGGCCGTTAAAATGGGCGTCTGAATGTCCATAAAGCCGCGCTCTTCCATCTGACGCCGCAGAAAGCTGATGATTTTCGACCGCAGAACAATGTTCTTGTGAATGACGGGGTTCCGCAAGTCCAGATAGCGGTACTTGAGACGTACGTCTTCCCGGGTGGCGCGGGAAGCATCGATATCGAACGGGAGCATATTCCGGCAGGTCCCGAGGACTTCGAGCTTTTCCACGGCCAGTTCGACCGTACCGGTGGCGAGTTTCTCATTGACCGTTTCGGGGTCGCGTTTGGTGACCGTACCCGTCACGGAAACGACGGTTTCCCGGTTGACGCCCTTCAACATCTCCTCATCGTGAATGACCGTCTGCGATACGCCGGATTCATCGCGTACGTCCACGAAAATGACGCCGCCATGGTCCCGGATGGTGTCGACCCATCCGGCCAGTTGTACGGTTTGGCCGATATGGCTTTCCCGGATGTCGTTGCAATGGAGCGTTCTGTACATACTGCATCCCTCATTTTTCTTTAAAATGCGCGGCAAAACGGAAAAGTCCCGGAACATCACTGTTCCGGGACGAGTTCGTAAACCCGCGGTGCCACCCGCATTGATACGGAAACCGTATCCACTTTCGCCGCTGTTCGATTCGTCCGAAGAGCGTTCCCGCGCTTCCTACTCCCCTGAACGCGCTTGCAGTCACGGCGCGTACTCCCTGACAGGCTTTCCGGAAACGGAGTCTCCCGGCGGTCCGTACCGCTCAGCGGCTCAAACCGGGGTGTATCCTACCATAAGCGCGTGATTTTGTCAAGAGCGCGGCGCAAGTTTTTGCGCGCGGGCCTGCGCCGCCTGCCGGATGTGGCTTTCTACGGTGGTACAGCACCCGCCCACGGCGTCCGCGCCCGCCTCATAGTAACGCCGCGCGTAATCGCCAAAGGAGAGCGTTTCCGCGCCGCCGTACCAGATTTTCCTGACCGGCTCCCACGTCTCCCCGCTGTTGGGGTAAACCGCCACCGGAAGGGCGCAACCCGCTTTTAACTCGTAAATCAGGCTTTCGACATAGCGCGGCTTGACGCAGTTTACGCCAATGGCCTTCATGCGCGGCCGTTCCGCCGCGAGGATTTCCGCGCACCGCCTGATCTCGTCCAATGTCATTAACTTAAGCAAGCTCTGGCGTGGACGCAGGAATGAGAAGCGGAATTAGGGGCGCGACAAAAGCGCCGTCCGGGGCGGACAGCCGAAAGGGACTTTTTAATCTGGTTGCGAATGACGCTCCAAAGGCGAT
>JAFSRH010000077.1 GCA_017446225.1 Oscillibacter sp. | reverse complement strand
GAAAAACTGCGTATTTTAAACGAAAATGGGCTTTCCGAAGCGGTCCAACAGGAAATTCCCGCGTTTCAAGCGGAAAAGGCCGGAATACTGCGCGTGTTCTTTGACGATTTCAATGAAAAGTACAAGGTCTATGCCCCGTTAGTCGAAAAGCTGACCCTGTTCCGGAAAATACTGAACCGCCGTTTCCGGACCTTTAAGCGCGTGGAGATTTCCCGTGAATACGGCTTGCGCGTCCGGGACATCCGCAAGGACGAAAACGGCGCGGAAATCGCCGGGGAAGTGATTCCGCCGGAAAGCCTCTCCTCCGGCGAACAGGAAACGCTGGTGCTGTACTACCAGCTCATTTTCGAGACGGAACCGGGCACCATGTTACTGATTGACGAACCGGAAATTTCCCTGCACATCGCGTGGCAGAGACACTTTATTGATGAATTGAAAGAAATTGTCCGTCTGAACAGTCTGCGGGCCGTGGTAGCTACGCATTCCGCTTCCATTATCGGCAGACACCGGGACATTCAGATAGATTTGGGGGCATTGTATCAGGATGAACTCGATAGACAGCACACGAAACAGGGACGACCTGATCAACGAAATTCTGCTGGTTCTGAATGAGGACCCAGAAACGGTTGCGCTTCTTGTGGAAGGCTCCGATGATATCGAATTCTTTGAAAAAGTCTTTGATACATTGGAGAATGTCGCCTGTTTTGAATCGCTCTCCGGCTATGTGGGACTTTATGATCTTTTGCGGGAACTCACTTCTCCCCGCGTGGTTGCCGTGCGGGACCGGGACTATACCAATCCTACGGACCCGGAAAAATACCCGCCCCGGATGTTCGCCTATGATGACTGCGCTATGGAGTTGATGATTTTACATCATCCGTATGTGCAAAGGCGTCTGAGCAGATACTATTCCCGTAAAGAGGAAAAATTTCCATTGAACCTTATGAAAAAAATCGCCCCGTTCAGTTTGCTTCGCCAGAAGACCGCCCGGAAAGGATGGAAAATTGCCTTTGACAAAATGGGCGGCGTGTTGGCGGGGCATGGAAAAAAAGAATCTTTGCCGCCTGATATGGAAAAACTGTTTCAGGAGTACGCACGGGCCTACCCGCAAGAAATGAACGGCCTGTACGAAACCCTTCGGGCCGCCGCTTTGTCACTGACGGACGAACAATTATGGGAAATTACAAACGGTCATGATATTTGTAAATTACTGGGAATGTTGTCCATGCTGGACAAAAGCGCGCTTGGCGAAAAAGGTTATTTTCGTTTGATGATAGAAATCTATCAGTTTCAGCATTTTCAAGGTACATATTTGTACCGCAATCTTTCCGAATACCGACTTCTCAACGGAAAACGCCCGTTTGCGGCGTCTGTTTCCGTTTTCCGGTAATCCCGCTCGCAAAGGAGTGAACGCCCATGCCGAGCCTGTTAGGCCCCACCAATCCGGTACCCGGTTACGACCAGCCGCCGGTCAGAATCACCACGCCGCCGCCAACGGATACCACCGTACAGAATATCGTAGACCCCGACCGCGTTGTCCGGCCCGACAGCAAAACCGAACGCGAAGACAACGCCGATACCAGCGCCTCCACCCGGTACGAGTCCAATTACATGACCTTCCTGCAACGCCTGCGCGGGGCGCGGGACTTGCCGGAAGTCTTTATGAGAATTCTACAATGGGGCGGCGTGGAAGTTTCGTCCGGAATGCGCTCCGGCTTCGCGGAAGAGATGGCGCAATTCATGGAATTTCTGAAAATGGACGAAAGCCAGCTTCTGGAATTCCTGAAAAACCAGCTGCAAAGCGGGTCCCGCTTCACGGGGGCGCTCTTCAGCCTGATTCGTGACGCCTACAACGGCACCACGTCCGAAATGGCACGGTCCGACATTCTCCAATTCCTCCGCCGCTACAGCGACTTTTCCTCTACCGGACATCTGGAAAGCAAACTGCTTCGGGAAACCGGCGACATGACCGAGTCCCTGCCCTCCCAGTGGGCCGACCAAGTCAAGGACATTCTGGCCAAGCTCCAAAGCGGCGTGGACGCCGGGGACCGTCAAGCGAACCTGAACCTGTTGCGGGAGAAACTCTTTCCGCTGATTGCGCGCTATGTCACCACCACCCACGACCACGGACGGGCACGGCAGATTTTGTCCGTGATGACCCTTGACCTTGCCCGTTACGAGAACGGCGACACAAAAGGACTGCTGCACGCCTTCCGGCACCTGACGTCTACGGGGATTCTGCCGCAGGAACTGGGGAAACTGTCGGACGCCGACATTTTGCGTCTCCTGAAAGAATCGGACTTCGCCAAGGCCGCGCAAAATAACGCCTTCGCGGCGCATATGGCCTCCCTGACCAACGCGGCAATCCGCGGGGAAGCCGGCGTCAACGCGCAGGACGCCTTCCGGAATCTGATGGCCGCTATGCTGATTAACGAGAGCGTGTACATGCCGCTCAATCACGTGATCCTTCCGCTGGACTGGAACGGCGAAAAGATGTTCGCGGAAATGTGGGTGGACCCGGATGTCGGCAACACCCGGCAGAAGTACGGGGACGGGGATTTCCGGATTCTGATCAAGCTGGACGTCGAGTCGCTGGGCGCTTTCGATCTGCTCTTTGACGCCCACGGAACGGACGTGAATTTACAAGTGGCCTGTCCGTCTCTGGTCGCGCCCTACGCCGAACAGGTCTCCCAGACGCTGGGACAGATTCTCTCCCGGAACGGACTCCGCCCGGAACGCGTGACCGTGGCGGAAATGCGGCGGCCCATTACCATTTCCGAGGTGTTCCCCAAGATTCTGGCGGGCATGAGCGGAATTAACATCAAGGTATAACCACGCGGACAAGGAGGTTGACAGTGCCGAAACCGACAAAACGGGCGGTGGCCCTTCAGTACGGCGCGGACGACAGCGCCCCGGTCGTGGTGGCCTCCGGTATGGGCTATCTGGCCGAACGGATTGTGGACGTGGCGCAGGAAAACGGCGTCCCCGTCTATGAGGACGATTCCCTTGCCAGCGTACTGACGCAGTTGAATTTGGGGCAGGAAATCCCCCCCGAACTCTATCAGGCGATTGTGGAAATCTACGTCTACTTTTTGAACTTCGATGTACAGAACCGGCGTCCTAATCCGGACGCCTCCCGCATTCTCCCGCCGCCGTTGGCGGATACGGACGCAAACACGGAAGGAGTGACACCATAACAATGGCCCTGTTTGGATTTCTGAGAAAAGAAAAGCCCCCCGCCTACCATTTCCTGATGGACAAGGATTCCAATTACCTTGCCAGAGGCGTCTTACAGAACAACCCCGACAATGACAACATCCTGTTCAAAGTCATGGACGGCAACATGGAAACCATTCTCAGGATGGAAATCGTACAGGTGGTGTCAACGGACAAAAGCGAGTCGGTGACCATGGGGAAAGCGGTTTCCCGCCGCGGGAACGTTGTCACGATTGAACATATGCGGGATATGGGAATGGGCGTCCGGAAGAACTTCCGTATGCCCGTGGACTTTGAGAGTTTTATTTATCCCGACTCCGGAGGACGTTACATCATCAAGTCCGTGGACCTGAGCTGTGGCGGCATTGCCTTTTATACGATTGCCAACCTTCCCGTTGGTTCGGAAACGGAAGTGGTGATTCCGATTACCGCGGAAGGCCCCGTAATTGTCCGCTGTACGATTCTACGGGCCATTCCCTTCGCGCCGCCCATTCGGAAATATGCCTGTCAGTTCGTGAACCTGATTCAGGACGAGGAAAACGTCATTCAGGAAGCGGTCTTTAACATCCAGCTTGCCCACATCCGGAACAACGCGCGGCAGTGAAGGAGGGGGAAGCGTGAGAGAGTTTCACAGAATCAACGGACGGCACGCGCTGGCGTTGCTAACGCTTCTGCTCTGTCTGCTGCTCCTTCCGGTCCGGGCGCGCGCGGAGAGCGTTTATGACGATGCCATGAGCAAACTGGTCGCTTGGGGCGTCATACAGGGCTATCAGGACGGGGAAACCCATCCGGAACGCATGGTGACGCGCGCCCAGTTCGTGGCCATGGTCAACCGCGCCTACGGCTACTCGCAAAAGGGGGAACATCCGTTCCGCGACATTCTGCCCAGTTCGTGGTATTATGACGATGTCGTGATCGCCTACACCGCGCGGTACTTCACCGGCACGGACCGTTACAACGCCTCCCCCGACCGTCTGCTGACCCGTCAGCAGGCTATGACCATGCTGGCCAAGAACTTGCGCCTGACGCCGGTCCCCGGGGAAGTCACGCAGTTTACGGACGGCAACGCCTTCGCCGACTACAGTAAAGGCTACGTCAAGGCCGCCGTGCAGAAGGGCTTGATCAAAGGCTACCCGGACGGTTCTTTCCGCCCGGAAGCGAACATTTCCAGAGGGGCGATGGCCCTTCTGCTCGAACGCGCGCTTGGAAACCTGATTCAGGAACCCGGCGTATACGAATTAGACGATGTGTTCGGCAATGTCACGATTTCCAGTTCTGCCACCACCTTGCGTAACACCACCATTGCCGGAAACCTGTACATCAGCGGCGGTCTGGAATTAAGCGGCGTCACGCTGGAAAACGTCCGCGTGCTCGGCGACATCATTGTGGCCGGGTCCGGCGAAAGCGAAACCGGCGATGAAAGCGTTGTGCTCCGCAACGTGGAAGCCAATAATCTGGAAGTGGACAGCCTCAAGGGACAGTACCTCTCCCTACGCTCGGAAGGTACGACTTCCATCCAGAATACGTCCATCCGTTCCGGCGCGTACCTTCAGGACCGCACCCCCACCGGACGCGGACTGCTCAATATCACCCTCGAAGGCCCCGCGGAGAGTAACTTTTCCCTGTCCGGCAATCTGGAAAACGTGGTCAACAAAACGCCCGGCTCCACGCTCCGCGTGGCCGCCGGCACGCTCCAAAGCCTCACCATAGACGAACAGGCCGCGGGTTCCTCCCTGATTCTCGACCCCAACGCCACCGTCAAGACGCTGAATCTTGATACCGGCGTACCGGTCACCGGGAACGGAGATGTAGAGACGGTCAACATCAACACGACAGGCTCGATTATCTCCATGCTCCCGGACAATATCGTGATTCGTCCCGGTATCACGGCGCTGGTCTCCGGTACCCGCATGGACGCCACACAGGCCACGGAGGCCTCGGAGGACCCTCGTCTTTTGGCGGGATACCCGCGCGTGTCGAACATTGCCCCGACCAGCGCGGCGGCGTGGTTCTCCGCGAACAAGACCGGTATCGTGTACTGGGCCGTCAGCGGCCTTCCGGACGGCTCCATCAATGAGGAAGAGCTGATGAATCCCGCCTCTTACGGCTCCAAGTCCATCAGCAATGGTTCCACGGAGATTAAAGAATCCCATCAGGAAGTACGGGTCAACGTACCCCGCCTGACCGCCGGCGGCTCCTACTACCTCTCCGCCATCATGGTGGACGCGCGCGGCACCCGGTCCCCGGTCAAGGTAATTTCCTTCTCCACCCCGGACGGCACCGTACCCGCCTTCACCGCCGGATACCCCAACATCAGCTCCAATACCTACGACCGCAACTCCGCCAGCGTTGACCGCTACAGCGCGCAGGTCATGGTCATGGCCAACAAGACTTGTATGCTCTACTGGGCGCTCTACAACACCGGAAGCGCCACCCCCGCCGGACGCGACTTCCGCGCCGGTTCGCTCGGCGGCGCCATCGCGAGCGGCATTCTGGACCTGACCCGCAGTCTGCCTTCTCTGGTACAGCTCACCGGACTGCACGAACAGACAAAGTACGACGTCTACCTGTGGCTCACGGACGCCGATTTCGCGCAGAGTTCGCCCGTCCGCAAACTCACCTTTACCACCGTGGACGGTACCCCGCCCGAATTCCGCACCCCCTTGACCGTCAATCAGGTCCGGGCCACTTCCATACGCTTTACCTGTATGCTGAACGAACAGGGCACCGTTTACTGGGTGGCCGTGCGCTCCGGGACCGACTACCCCCTGCCCCCCGCCGGAAGCAGTATCGTCACCCCCGAATACGCGCAGTTACAGATTTCCTCCGGCATGAACGGCGTCAAGAGCGGTTCCGTGACGGCCCGGCCCAATACGCTCGCGCAGATTAACATTACGGGCCTTCAGACCGAAACTTCTTACGATATCTGGTACATTGCCAAGGACCTTGCCGGAAACTACTCCGTCTATCCCACCGGCGACCCCAACAACCCCACCGACCCCAACAACCCGAAACGTACCTGTATGGTAACCGCCAACACCCTTGACAACGCGCCCCCCATTGCCTCACAGGAGTTTACGCGTACCCCTGAAAACAGTCCCAATTCCCCTTACGCCGACAGCGACATCCGCGTGATTTTCAACGAGAGCATACAACAGGCGTCCACCAATTTACGCTTCATCGACCTGTATCAAGACGTCCTGCTCGCGCAGTCCTCCGCGGACCGCGCCACCGCCAAGGATAACCTCGCGGAAGCTCTCCGCGCCTGCGTCAAGCTCTATGACCGTACGAACCCCGGCCTGCCCGTACTCGTCAACGAGCGCAACAGCGCCAACGCAAGCACCATTACCAACTGGGTCGTTGACTACCGCAACTGTACCGTAAGCATGGAGGACGCCCGGACCGTGATCACCTTCCCCACGTATATTGAGACGGACGACCGCCAGACCAGCGCCTTACGCCTAAGCAGCGGCACTTCCTACTACTTCCAGATTGAGGACATTTCCGACACCTCCTCCGCACAGAACCGCATGGCGACCGTACGGCTGGAACGCTTCCGCACGATTGCCTCTCAGGTGGCGTTGACCAACTTAAGTCTCGCCGCCGAAGCGTACCCTATCGGAATCAGTGACATTGATATGTCCTTTGCCGTCACGCCCATTTCAACGTCCATGGCCGACCCCACGACCACATGGGATATGTTGATCTGGTCCGATATCTCCTGTGAGTACGAAATGTACGTCCGCTCCCGTCTCTCGGATTCGCTCTCTTATGACATCTCCACGGACACGGACGCCAACGGCTGGCGGCGTATCCAGAACCCCAAGGACGCTTCCGGCGGTACGGGGAAAGTGGCGATTCCCTCCACCATGAAAAATCAGCGCGTGGGACAGAGCCTCCATTTCAACCTGTACAACTACGGAGTGGGCGAAACGCCCAACTTAACCAAACTCTCCGATGGGAGCGTGTACGAGTACGCCATCCGCTTCCGGGAGATTAACGGCGACAATCAGCGTACCGGCTGGAGTCAGGAAGTGCACTTCTATATTTCCGTCATTTCCGGGTCCTCCAACGAGCTGGGCAACCTCGCTTCCAACGTCACGGAAGAACGCTTCACCACCGCCAAACAGGAAGAGACCATTAACGAACTCAGCACCCCGCCGGACCTCGGTTTCCGGCTGACAAAGGCGTTTCTTGACACGGTGGCGCCTACGTTCTCCTCCGGACGCCCCATCTTTACCCCGCTGGACATCAGCGTTGAAATGCGCCTGCAAATCTCCCGTCAGGGCACCGTGTTCTACGCGCTGGCCCCCGCGGACGACACCATCAGCACCCGTGACCTTGACGGCCTGTCCGTCAACTGGTTCCGGAAGGACGAAATCCCCACCACCGGAAGCGATGTGCGGCTGGACAGCACCGGGAATGAAGTCCGGGACGAAAACGGCGACCCCATACCGCTGGCCCCCTTCTACGTCTCCACGCCGTCCTATCTGGAAATCGTCAATCCGGAGTACGACAACCCGGAGATCATCACCGGTTACGTCCCCATCACGTCCGGCACCGTCACCGCCACCGTGGACGGCCTGCTCCCGGAAACCAATTACTTTGCCTACTTCGTCATCCGCGGTACCGGCCAGACGTATTCCCAGTACGCGCAAATCTTCCGCTTCACCACGCTGGAAGTCCAGCGTCCCGTGCTGACGTTGGACCTCGCCAACCCCATTGTCAACGTCTCCACGGACAAGCGTTCCACCGTTGACTTTATGATTGTCAACTACAACTCCGCCGCCCTCAGTAACCTGCTCAGCCGCGCCTTCTGGAACAATGACCCCACCGGAGACGCCGACCCGCCGGAAAACTTCCCCAATTACGCGGGCATTTCCAGCGTGTTACAGGCCCTCGCCACAAACCTTGCCAGTTCCGACAGCAACGGGGAAGGGTGCGTGTTTGACAAGTACGCCACGCAGAACTTTAAAGACCAGCTTGCCGAGTATATCCGCGCCTCCTCCTCAAACACCGCCGGAACGATTATCGGCGTGGGGCACGGAATCGAAGTCAACTCCGGCCAGCGTTACGTGGTGGACGCCAGCGAGTACCCCATGTCGGAGCGCGCGCAGTACGCCTTCCTCGCCGTGGGACGAAGTACCTCCGGTTCCGGGGACGCCTTCCGCTGTATCTACCCGCTGACGCTCGTGGACAGTGAGGCCCCCATTGTGACCGCCATCCAGAACACGTTGAACATGGACATCATTGACGGGCGCGTAGGCAACACGTGCAGCGGGCGTATTTCGCTAACGTTCAACGAGTACCTCTACCACAGCGATGACAGCACCTCCCCGCCCACGCTCCGGCAGGTGGACCGCGGTCCCATCATCAGTTCTCTGCGCGAACAGCCCGAGTACGAGAACTTCCGCGCGGTCGCCTCCCTCATGCAGACGCGTTCCTCCACCCAGATCAGCCTCATGGAAGATGACGAAACCCAAATCGGAAAACAGACATTGACCATTGAGTTCCAGCTTGACCACGCAGAGAACGGCACGTTCCTGACGTTCTCCTCCGACCTGTGCGACCAGTACAGCAACGTCAGAGGCTCGCCGCTGACCGTCTCCATCCGGATCGTACAGTTGAAAACGCAGGTGGACGTGGACGACAAGGGCGACCCGATTTACGGCTTTATCTCCACGCCGTTAATCGAACTCACGCCCGCGTGGGACGGCACTTCGTTCGAGTCCCGATAAACCCGTGTGACAGAATACAGGACGGCGGCGTCCCGGCGACGGTTTTTCCGCCGCGGAGGCGCCGCCGTCTGACAAAGGAGG
>JAFSRH010000076.1 GCA_017446225.1 Oscillibacter sp. | reverse complement strand
TCAGCCGGTTTGGATTTCCCGTAAGCATCGGAATCCGCGACAGCCGCCCCGAACTTTTTGACCCCTATCGGGCGACGCCGGAAAAGCGCTTCGACAGCCTTCAAAAGTACGGAACCGGCGTCCGTCCGGGAAACATTATACCGCAAAAAAGTTGCGGATTGTCTTCCAAAGTTTTTGGGCGGTTTTTCGCGGATTTTATGCATAATATACAAAACGGCGGTTTTTCGGTTCCTGGAAGCCGTTCTGGGAGGCTGAAGGCTTGAAAAATAGTTTGTTGTTGAATTTCACAAAAATTCCGCGCAATTTCAGGCTTAAATTTTGTGGTTTGCACAAAGCGGCTTCCATTTCCCGATTTCCGCTTCTACGCGCTTTTCGCAATCTTTTGGCCCCTGTAAACGGCATCCAAAAAATGGATAAGCATCACGGTTTTTTCGGCTTTTGAAAAATAAGCATCAGATAAGCATCTTTTGGGCTTTCCGAAAAAGTTGCAAAAATCGACTTGCAATTTTTCAAAGTGAAAAACAAGGAAAAAGTTGCGATTTTATCAAAAATCGCAACTTTTTGTGGTTGCGGAGGGGAGACTTGAACTCCCGACCTCCGGGTTATGAGCCCGACGAGCTACCAACTGCTCTACTCCGCGATATGAACTGTACATCCCAAATGTGGTGTCGGCGACCGGACTCGAACCGGTACAGTATTTCTACCGGAAGATTTTAAGTCTTCTGTGTCTACCATTCCACCACACCGACATTCTTTTTATATTTTACCACATGAAATCAAAAAAATCAAGACCATCTTTGCAGTGTCACAGCAAACTAATGTCAGGACAGAAATTTTTCCATTGTGACCGTTTTGCTTCTACATTCAAGTCGTCCGGCATTTCCTGAAAGACGGGAATTTCATTGTTTTTTTCCTGTCCCAGAACTACGCCGCTTTCCGTCAGACGCGCGGTAACATTCGTATTCGAATCGCAGTCTTTCCCTGTGCCGCGCGCCGCTTTTCCGTCAGCCGCCCCCCTGTTTCCTATGAAACGAACGTGGTCTCAAAACATCTTGATATTGACATTTCCGGAAGCGGAACAGTATAATGAATCCAAACATGAACCGATCACGGGAGGATTTTTACGTGAAGTTATTCAAAAGTGTCCTTGCGCTGTCCGTCACGGCCCTGCTGCTGAGCGGGTGCGGCGGGAAATTGGGGGCCAAAACATTGAAAATGAACGTGAGCGCGGCACAGGATACGGTATGGAGCGTGGCCGCCGACACGTTCGCGCAACTGGTGGAGGAAAATACGGACGGACGCTGGAGAGTGGAACTTTCCTACGCGGATTCCACAGAGGAGAGCGTCCGGACGCTGGAACGCCTGTTGGACGGGAAAGCGGACGCGGACCTGCGTTCCGTATCGGACCTGCAAGGACGGGAAGAACGTTTGTCGGTACTCTCCCTGCCGTGGCTGTTCACGGACTATCAGGACGTGGACCGGCGTCTGTTCAACGGAAGCGGCGGGGAAACGGTCCGGAATCTGATTCGGGCGGCCGGTTTGGAGCCGCTCGCGCTGGCGGAAAACGGTTTCCGGCAAGTGAGCAATGACCGCCGCCCGATTGCCGCGCCCGCCGATTTCCGCGGGCTGACCGTCCGGGCGGGTAACGAGGCATTGGAATCGGCGCTCTTTACGGCGTTCGGCGCGGAGCCGGTCCGGATGGACTGGGACGAGACCTTTCCCGCGCTCCGGGACGGGGACGTACAGGGCCAGCAGAATACGCCGGAAATGATACGTTCCGCGCAAGTGGACCGCGTACAGCGGTATTTGACGGTCTGGAACAGCGTCTATGACCCGCTCTGTCTGAGCGTGTCGGCGCAACTCTGGGCGGAACTGTCCGAGGAGGACAAAGAGGCGTTTTACGCCGCCGCGCGGGAGGCGTGCGCCGCCGAAATCGCCGCTTCCCGCGCGAGGGACGCGGAAATTCTGTCGGGCTTCCGCTTTTCCGGCGTACAGGTCACGGTTCTGACGCCGTCACAGATTCGGGCGTTCCGCACCGCCGCCGAACCGCTCTACGACCTCTGGCGGGAGAACTACGGAACAGAACCGCTTGCCGCGCTGGGCTATTCCGGATAATGCGCGCATAGGCTCAACAGAGAGGTATTCTGAAAACAGGGGGGATTTTTCTTGTTCATTCATCGGATATCCGCCGACTGGGAGGACGGTTCGGGCGGTACGCTGGACCTCCGGGACGGACTGAACATCGTGGAAGGGCCGCAACCCGACTGGTCCGGGGCTTTGTGCACGCTCCTGTACGGCCCCGGCACGGACGCCCCGGGAAACCCCGTACGCGTGGAAATGGAGTGTCAGACGCCGGAGCGTACGCTGACGCTCTCGCGGGGGCCGGATACGGCGTTTCAGGCCACGGACGCGCCACCGGAACTGACGGCGGAGAACTGCGGGGAACTCCTGACGGGCGTTGACCGGGCGTCTTACAGGAATCTGGCCTGTGTCTCGTGGGGGCAGGCCGTCACAACGGAGTCCGCGGAGGACTTGCGGGAACGTCTGGACCGTTCGGACGCGCGTATGCGGGAACTCGAACAGCGGGAAAAGGACTTGAACCGTAGACTGCGCGACTTGGACAGCGGACAGGCCGCGGACGGCGTCCCGGACCTGTCGGTGCTGACCGCCGCCTATGCCGCCATGAAAAACAAGCTGGAAGAGGACCACGTGCCCGAACTGGACAGCATTTCCCACCTTCGCGGGGCGATTATCAACATCATGACCGCCGGGAAACAGCTCGACAAGGCGGAGGCCGAACAGGAAGCGGCGGAACGTGTCCTTGCCGCCGCGAAAGCCGATGTGGACGCCATGCCTTTCGCGGGCATGACCCCGGAAGAGGCCGAACAAAGTCCCCTGAAACTCCCCTTCCGGCCCGTCATTCCGAAATGGCTCGCGATTGCGTTCGGGGTGACGGTGGCAATCGGAGCGTTATTTCTCTTCCGCAGTCCGGGCGTATGGTATCCGGTGGCGTGGGTTCTGTTCGTGGGGCTGGGGATTCTGTCCGGCTGGCTCGTGCGCAAGTGGGACGAACGCTGGACCGTACTGGCGGCGCAACGGCGCAACCAGCGGGAGTCGGACTTGGTCCGCTACGAGGAACTCTACCGCGTCATGGAGGAGGCGCAGGCGGCGGCAGACATCAAAATTTCCGCCGCGGACACGCTCCGCGAGTCGCTGTCCACCAACGAACGGGGCATTTTACGGGAAATCCACCGCTTTGCCCCGGAGGTGTCGACCATGCAGGAAGCGGACGAACAGTTGAGGCTCTGCGCCCGCCGCCGTAAGGAGCTTTCCATAGCCGAGGCCGTGGTACGTAAGGCCGAAGCGCTGAACGGCCGGACGGCGGTTCCCGTCATCTCGGTGGCGGAGGATCCGGACAGGCGTCACGTGATTCTGACCAATCTTCCGGAGGCCGCGGCGCCCCCCGAACGGGAAAAACTGGTACAGGCCCTGAATACGGTCCGGGGCGAACGTTCGGCGCTGCGTCTGGAAATCCGGCGGGACCGGGCGGAACTGAGTAAAAGCCGCGCCGCGGAACAGGCCCTTTCGGAGTCGTTCCGGGACCGCGCCCGCCTCTCGCTGGACACGCTCAAAGCGTTGCGTCACGGTACGTTCCCCGAACTGGCCTCCCGGGTCGCGGAACTCTTCCACGCCCTGACGGAAAACCGTTACGCGGAAGAGGAACGTTTTCGTGAGGATACCCTGTCCGAACTCTGGGACGGAGCAATCAGCGATGGGTGGAAAATTTACGCGGACTGTTCCGCGCCGTTGTCCTTGGCGGTGTGTCTGGCCTGTTTTGAACGCGCCTTTTCCGGGGAAGCCTGTCCGCCGCTGCTCCTCCGGGACGGCCCGGGCGGTTCCCGTGCCGCGCGCGTGCGCGTACTGGAAGCCATGTCCGAAAACCGGCAGATTCTCTTCTTTTCCGCCCAAACCCCGTGACGGCGCCCTCCCCGAATCCGGGGAGGTTTTTTTGTCCGGCGGAGTAAAAATTTTGCGTTTGCCTGTTGCAAGCGCGCCTGTTTGGGATTATAATACCGTCCGCCTGAAAAAAACGATACTATCTAAGAGGAGCGAAACCTTTGCCATGCGGAACGAACATCTAAGAAATGTCGCCATCATTGCCCACGTGGACCACGGGAAAACCACCCTTGTGGACGAAATGCTCAAACAGGGCGGCGTATACAGAGCCAATCAGGAAGTCGTGGAGCGCGTTCTGGACTCCGGCGACCTTGAGCGGGAACGCGGCATTACCATTTTAGCCAAAAACACCGCCGTGCGTTACGGCGACACGAAAATTAACATTGTCGACACGCCCGGCCACGCCGATTTCGGCGGCGAAGTCGAACGCGTGCTGAAAATGGTCAACGGCGTCATTCTGCTTGTGGACGCCGCCGAAGGCCCCATGCCCCAGACGCGTTTCGTCCTCTCCCGCGCCCTTGAACTCGGACACCGGGTCATTGTTGTGTTGAACAAGATTGACCGTCCGGACCAGCGGGTGACGGAAGTCATTGACGAAATTCTCGAACTGCTCATGGACTTGGACGCCACCCCCGAACAGTTGGACAGTCCCATGCTCTTCTGTTCCGGCCGCAACGGCACCGCGTCCTACTCCCCCGGCACGGAGGGAACCGACCTCAAACCCCTGTTTGAGACGATTCTGGAATACATTCCCGCCCCGGAAGCCGATACCGCCGCGCCGTTTCAGATGTTGGTCTCGTCCATTGACTACAACGAGTTTGTGGGCCGTATCGCCATCGGACGCATTGAGCGCGGCGCCCTGAAACAGAATATGGAAGTCGTGGTGTGCAACTACCACAACCCGGACGCCGTGTCACGGAAGGCGAAAGCCACGGCCCTTTATGAGTTTGAAGGCCTTGCCCGCAAGCAGGTGCCGTCCTGCGATGCCGGGAACATCATTGCTATGAGCGGCATTCCGGACATCACGATCGGCGACACGATCTGCGCCCCGGAGGCCGTGGAGGCGTTGCCGTTCGTGAAAATCTCCGCGCCCACCATGGAAATGACCTTTTCCGTCAACGACTCCCCCTTTGCCGGACGCGAGGGAAAGTACGTTACGTCCCGGCAGATTCGGGAACGGCTCTACCGCGAGACCCTCAAGGACGTGTCGCTCCGCGTCACGGACACCGACCGCGAGACGGCGTTCAACGTGGCCGGACGCGGGGAAATGTCGCTTTCCATCCTCATTGAGACCATGCGGCGGGAAGGGTACGAGTTTCAGGTCTCCCCGGCGCGCGTGCTCTACCGCGACATTGACGGAAAACGCTGTGAACCTATCGAACGGCTTGTGGTCGATGTGCCGTCCGACTGCGTGGGGGCGGTCATTGAGAAGTTAGGCCAGCGCCGCGCGGACGTGCTCGACATGACCCCGGTCGGAAACCGCATGAAACTGCAATTTCTGGTTCCGTCCCGGGGCCTGTTCGGCTACCGCAACGACTTTCTCACCGATACCCGCGGAGAAGGCATTATGGCGTCCGTGTTCGACAGTTACGCCCCCTATAAGGGCGACTTGTCCCGCCGGAACAGCGGTTCCTTGATCTCCTTTGAAACCGGCGAGTCTGTGACGTACGGCCTGTTCAACGCGCAGGAACGCGGGACGCTCTTTATCGGTCCGGGCGTGCCGGTGTACGGCGGCATGATTATCGGCGTCAGTCCGCGGAGCGAGGACATGACGGTGAACGTCTGCAAGCGCAAACAAATGACGAATATGCGCGCGTCCGGCTCCGATGAGGCGCTCCGGCTGGTGCCGCCGCGGCAGATGAGTTTGGAACAGTGCCTTGAGTTTCTGGCCGATGACGAACTGCTGGAAGTCACGCCCAAGAGCTTGCGTATGCGGAAGGCGGTTCTGGACCACGAAAAGCGTATGAAAGCCCTCCACGCGAAAAAGTAAGCCCGTAAGGCCCTCTCCCGCCGGGAGAGGGTTCGCCGTATTGTTTGAAAACCGGCCGGAAATCACGCCTCCGCCGTACAAAATGACGGTTGAAGTCGCGCCGAAAGTAGGGTATACTATCCCTTGAAACCATGAACCGAAAGGATGATGACAGGTATGACGGGAATGAACATGAAAGCGTACCATTTGCTCACGCCCGGGGAACGCGAACAGGAGTACGCCGCTTTACATGAACGCTGGATAAAATTCCGTGACAGCGGCCTCAAGCTGAATATGGCGCGGGGCAAGCCCGGGAAGGAACAATTAGACGTTGTCAGCGGTATCTTCTTCCGGATGTTGGAACATGACGAGTACCTGTCCGATGGCGAGGACGTGCGCAACTACGGCGAACTGGCCGGACTGCCCGCCGCGCGGCGGCTCTTCGCCGATATCCTTGACTGTAAGCCCGAACAGGTCTTTGTCGGCGGAAACGCCAGTTTACAGCTCATGTACGACACCATCTCCAAGGGCTACACCCACGGCCTGTTGCACAGCGCCGGACCGTGGTTCAAAGAAGGTATGCTCCGCTGGCTCTGTCCGGTCCCCGGCTACGACCGCCACTTCCGCATTACCGAGGACTTCGGCTTTGAAATGATTGCGGTCCCCATGACCCGGAACGGACCCGACATGGACTTTGTCGAGTCCGCCGTCAAGGACCCCAGCGTAAAGGGGATGTGGTGCGTCCCCAAATACTCCAACCCGCAGGGCATCATTTACTCCGAAGAGACGATCCACCGTCTGGCGTCCATGCGGACCGCCGCCCCGGACTTCCTTTTGATGTGGGATAACGCCTATGTGGTGCACGAGTTCGAGGGCGAGTACGTGCCGTTCCCGGACATAATTTCCATTTGCGCCGAACACGGCAACCCCGAACGCGTGATTGAATTCGCGTCCACGTCAAAGATTACGCTTCCCGGCGCGGGCGTGTCCTGTTTCGCCTGTTCCACGGACAATATGACCTATTTAAAGCGGCTTCTGTCCGTACAGGCCATCAGTTTCGACAAGGTCAATCAACAGCGGCACGTTCTCTATCTGCGGAGCAAGGAACATACGCTGGACCTTATGAAAGAACACGCCGCCATCCTCCGGCCAAAATTCCGCTGCGTGGAAGAAACCTTGGAACGCGAACTCGGCCGGCTGGACATTGCCACGTGGAACCATCCCAAAGGCGGCTACTTTATCTCTCTGGATACCATGCCGGGTACCGCGCGCCGGGCCTTGCACCTGTGCCATCAGGCGGGCGTAACCATGACATCGGCGGGCGCCACGTACCCTTACGGCCTTGACCCGCTGGACAGCAACATCAGAATCGCGCCGTCCTATCCGCCCATTGGGGAACTCCGCAAGGCGGCGGAAGTCCTCTGCGTGTGCTTGAAAATGGCCGCGCTGGAAAAGCTCGATATGTAAGAAGGGGTTCGTCATGCGTTACTATGGAAGCGTCTACCGTCCGCCGTCCGAGGCCCACAGCCTCATTGTACAGGTCACGTACGGGTGCAGTCACAATACCTGCGCCTTTTGCGGCATGTACAAGGATAAGCGCTTTTCACTCCGTCCGCTGAACGAAATTCTGGAAGATTTCCGGATGGCCCGGGAACGGTATCAGCGCGTGGGACGGGTGTTTCTGGCGGACGGGGACGCGCTCATCCGGAAGGCGTCCGACCTGTGCACGATACTGGATACCGTGCGGACGCTCTTTCCGGAGTGTGAACGCGTGACCTGTTACGCGTCCCCGTCCAGTATCCGGGTCCGGACCGAAGAGGAGTTGCGGACACTGCGCGAAAAGGGCCTGACTATGGTCTACATGGGGCTGGAATCTGGCAGCGACCGGGTACTGGAACGTATGCGCAAGGGCCACACGGCGGCGGAAATCGTGGACATGGGGCGCAAAGTCCGCCGGAACGGCATTGCGCTGTCGGTGACGGCCATTACCGGTCTTGGCGGGCCGGACCTCTTGGAAGAACACGCCCTTGAGACGGCGAAGGCGTTCAACGGCATGAACCCGGAGTATATAGGTCTCCTGACGCTCATGGTGGAGCCGGGAACGCCGTTGTACGACTGGGTACGCGAAGGCGCGTTCCAGTTGCTCGACCGGGTACAGGTGTTGGAAGAAACGCGCCTTTTGGTGTCCGCGCTGGACAGTCCGGGGAGCGTATTCCGGATGAATCACGCGAGCAACTATTTGTCGTTGCGCGGGACGCTCAACGCCGATAAAGCGGCGATGTTAGCGGAAATCGCCCGGGCCGGACAGGACTTGTCACGCTTACGCCCGGAAGGCTGGCGCGCCCTGTGACAAAATCGCGCTGAAGCTGTTTACGACATAATCTTTTGTACTCTTTTCGGCGTCCTCACAAGGCGTTTCTTCCCCGGATAAGGTACCTTCCGAGCGGCTTTTGTTCCAGCAGTTCGCCGCGTTCAACGCTGAGTCGGCCCCGAAACCATACCTGCCGGATACCGCCCGAAACGGCAAAGCCTTCGTACGGACTGTAGTCCACGTTTGCAAGGCCGTCCGCGGCATGAATCGTATGACCGCCCGCGGGGTCATACACGACAATATCCGCGTCCGCCCCCGGGCGCAACCGCCCCTTTTTCGGATACAGTCCGTAGAGTTTCGCGGGATTCTCACACAGAACCTGACACATTTTCGCCGCGCTGATTCGCTTCCCCGCAACGCCGAAAGTGTACATCAGTTCGCCTCTGGTCTCCACGCCCGGCAGTCCGCCCGGAATTTTTGTGAAATCGTCCTTTCCGCGCGCCTTCTGCGCCAGCGTGAAAGAACAGTGGTCCGTACAGACGGTTTGGATCTTTCCGCGGCGCAAGCCCCGCCACAAAATTTCCTGCTGACTTCTGTCCCGAAGCGGGGGCGCGCACACGTACCGGGCCGCAAGGGCTTCATTTTCCTGAAAGTACACGCTCTCATCCAATAGCAGATACTGCGGACAGGTCTCTACATAAACGCGCTGTCCGCGTCTGCGGGCGCGTTCCACTTCCGAGAGCGCTTCCCCGTTGGTCAGGTGCACAATGACGATGGGACAGTCCGCCGCCTGCGCAATGCGTAAAAGCCTTCCGACCGCTTCCGCCTCCAGACAGGGCGGGCGCGTCCTTGCGTGACTGGCGGGGGAACGGTGTCCGGCGGCTTTTTCCTCTTCTATCATCGCGTCAATCACGCCCGCGTTCTCACAGTGGAAGCCGCAGATTCCGCCTAATTCCTTGAGGGCCTTTAACGCAAAGTAGATTTCCTTATCACTGGTCATCATGGCGGGGTAGGTGAAGTACATCTTAAAAGACGTGATCCCTTCCGCGAACATGGCCGGAAGTTCCCCGCGAATGGACGCGTTCCAGTCGTCAATCGTCATATGAAATCCGTAATCACAGAACGTGTTTCCGTCCGCTTTCCGGTGCCACGCCCGGAGGCCGTCATGAAGGGACTGTCCCTTATTGGGACAGGCGAAGTCAACGACCGTTGTCGTACCGCCCCGCAAGGCGGCACGGCTTCCGGTAAAGAAGTTGTCCGCGGTGGTGGCGCCGCTAACGTCTAAATCAAAGTGCGTGTGGGCGTCAATGAAGCCGGGGAAGAGCAGACAGCCTTCCGCGTCTATAACCCGGTCCGCCGCGTCCGGAATTCCGGGGCGTACGGCCTCGATTTGCTCCCCCGCTATCAGGACGTCCGCCTTCCGTGTCCCGGACCCCGACACCACTACGCCGTTTTTCAGTAACGTTCTCATACTCACCCTCCCAGACTATTGATACAGCAACATCAGTTTCGCGGGCGCGATTCCCAGATGATCCGGGAATTGCGCCGGACGCGCTTCTTTGGCCATACGCCACCAGAGGGGCGCGCCGTCCTGTCCCGCGTAGCGGTACAGCAGAATCCACTCGAACGGCTCTTCCATCTCGCCGGCGTAACGGACCGGGAACGCGTTTCGCGCTTCCTTGGGGCTGAGGTCGTGCGCGCGGAAGGCCACGCCTTTCAGCCCGTCCCGGACCGTCCGCTCTGTCCGAAAGCGTACGTTCCACTCCGGGACGTTGATTTCATGTTCTCCCAGTTTCCACGCACGGGCAATGTTTTTACAACCGGTGATCCGTGCCGCCGTCCGGCTCCCCGGGTCGGCGAATAACGCGCCTGTGTCCCGAATTCCGTTCAGCGTCCCGCGGTCCGCCACGGCCAACGCTTCACACATCCGGTAGGCCTCGTCCCGGCTGTGCGTCACCATCAGGACGGGGCCGCCGTAGTCGCGGAGCCTGTCCCGGAGTTCCATTTGCAGGTTCAGCCTCAAATGGGCGTCCAACGCGGAAAAAGGCTCGTCCAGCAGAAGAGCCTCCGGACGGTTCGCCAGAATCCGGGCCAACGCCACGCGCTGTGCCTGTCCCCCGGAAATTTCGTGGGGCATACGGGACGCGATATCTTCCAGTCGGAACAGACGGAGCGTTTCCCGTAAACGCCGGGAGCGTTCCCGGGGGTCCGGAACCCGTCTCAGTCCGCAAAGAATGTTACCTTGCACGGTCATATTCGGGAACAGGGCGTAGTTCTGGAACAGGTAGCCCACCCGGCGGCGTTGCGGCGGCAGATTGACGCGTTGCCGCGCGTCAAAGAGCGTCCGCCCGTTCAGGACAATCCGTCCCTCGTCCGGCGTCTCGAACCCCGCGATACACTTGAGCGTCATACTTTTTCCGCTTCCGGACGCCCCAAGAAGGCCGGAAATCCCGTCCTGTACGGTAAAGCGCGCGCTCAGATGAAAGCCGTCCAATTCTTTCTCAATCTGTACGTCAAGGCTCACGTTTATGCCGCCTTTCCAGCAGGTTGACCGCCAGCAGTACGGTTACGCTGATGGTCAGGTTGACCAGCACCCAGCGGAACGCGTCCGCCTCGTTGCCCGTGCGCCAGAGCTGGTACACCGTGGTGGATATGGTAGCCGTGCGCCCGGGGATGTAGCCTATTAACATACTGGTGGCCCCGTACTCCCCCAGCGCGCGCGCGAACGCCAGAACCGTACCGGCCAGAATCCCTTGGCGGCAGGCCGGCATTTGGATCCGCCAGAAGATGAAGGCGTTGGACAGCCCCAGCGTCTGCGCGGAACGTGACAGCGTGACATCAAACGCTTCAAACGCCCCGCGGGCCGTGCGGTACATCAGCGGGAAGGAGACCAGCGCGGCGGCCAGCACGCCGCCGTACCACGTCATGACCACGCGGACGCCCATACTTTGCAGAAAGGCCCCCAAAGGGCGGTTTACGCCAAAGACACGCAACAGAAAATATCCGCACACGGTCGGCGGCAGAACCAAAGGCAACGTTAGAAGCACGTCCAGCGCGCCCTTGACGGCCGGAGGCAGTTTCGCGACCTGATGGGCGGCGAAAATGCCCGCGAAAAAGACAATGACACAGCTACACAGCGCAATCCGGACGGAATTCCAAAGGGGAAACCAGTTCACGGCGTCCTGTCACCACCTTATCTTGTATCCCTTTTCCAAAGGTTACGCCGCGGGGGAAAAGCCCACGGAAGCGAACGTTTCCATAGCGGGGGCCGAAAACAGGTACTCTAAAAACGCCCGCGCGGCGTCCGGATTTTTGGAGGTTTTCAGAACCGCGGCGGGGTAAATGACCTGTCCGCACATCTCCGGCGTGGCGCGGTCTACTACGCTTAATCCCGCGCTGAACGCGTCCGTACGGTACACGATTCCGCAATCCGCCGCGCCTTCCGCCACCTGCGCGGTCACTTCCTTGACGTTGCTTCCATAGGTAATGTTTCCGGCCGCGGCGATTGCCGCCTCATCCAAGCCGTAGAAGTCGAAAACCGCCTGCGCGTACTGTCCCGCGGGGACATCGCTGTTTCCCATCGCCAAAAGCAGTTCGCCGGCGGCCAGACGTTGGGCCATTCGCGCAAAGCCGGTTACGTCTTTGGGATTGCCGTCCGGGACAATCAGGACGACTTGATTTTCCAGAAGATTTACGCGGGTATCCGGGTCCACAAAGTCCGGCCCATCGGGATTTACCGTAATGTCCAACTGGTCCATCTGCTTTTGCGCGGCGGAAATAAACAGGTCACACTCCGCGCCTTCCTCGATCTGCGTCTTGAGCGTTCCGGAGGATTCCAGATTCAGGACAAGTTCGACTTCCGGATGTTCCGTCTCGTAAAGCTCCTTGATTCGCGTCAACGTCTCCTGCATGGAGGCGGCCGCGAAAACCGTAATACGCGTCCCCGGGGTTTGTGCGGACGGGTCCGCGCAAGCCGTCAGGGCAAACAGCGCGGCGGCCAGAAGGGAAACTATGACAACACGTGTTTTGATCATGACGCGTTCCTTTCTCTTTCTTCTACCGGGCACAGTCCCGGACTTCATCGCGTAACAGTCCCAGCGCGTGGGGAAGGGTATCCAAAAAGACGTCCATACTCTCCGTACAGGCCTTCGGACTGCCCGGAAGGTTGATAATCAGCGTCCGGCCCCGAATCGCCGCCACGGCGCGGGAGAGCATCGCGCGCTTTGTGACGGACAGGGACGCGGCGCGGACCGCTTCCGGAATGCCGGGAACCAGTCGTTCCGCTACGGCCAGCGTTGCTTCCGGCGTACGGTCGCGGGGAGAAAATCCCGTGCCGCCGGTGGTCAGAATCAGGTCCGGTTGACGCTGGTCACACAGGCGGACCAAATGACGTTGCAACGCCTCCGGGTCGTCCGGCAGAAGAAGCCGCTCCACGACCTCGTAACCGTTCTTTTGCAGACGCTCAGCAATCACGGGACCGCTTCTGTCCTCCCGTTCCCCCCGCGCGGCGCGGTCACTCAGCGTAACGACCGCCGCCCGCCACGCCGTTTGGCGTCCCTCCACGGTCATACGGTCCCCCACGGAAATAACGCCGCCCTCCAGCGTCCGGGCGAATACGCCTTCACGGGGCATGATACAATCTCCCATCCGCTGATAAATCGCGCAATGGCTGTGGCAGTCCTTGCCGATCTGCGTCATTTCCAAAAGGACGTCCCCACAGCGCAGAAGCGTTCCCGCCGGAAGGGTACGGAAATCCAGTCCGCGTACGACCAGATTTTCCCCGAACGCGCCGTACGCCACTTCGGCCCCCCGGGCGCGGAATTCGTCAACCCGTTCGGCGCTGAGAAGGCTTACCTGCCGGTGCCAGTCGCCCGCGTGGGCGTCCCCCCGAATCCCGAAAGACGCAACGAACCGCGCGCTGTTCACCGGCGTCTTAGGCGTTCCGCGGCGGCCGCTGACGCAAATCGCTTCTACCGTTCCCATGTCTCAACCTCCAATTCCGTTCATGGTACGCGTTTCCCGGTCCGGGAGACGTTCAAAAAAGCCGTGACGTTCCGGTTTCCGGGCGATGGCCTCCCTGATTTCCGTCTCCAAGCGCACGTTGTCGGCCCCGCCGCGGAGCAGTCCCCGCAAGTCCAGACCGCCGGCACGGTTCAGGCAGAGCTTCAAAAAGCCGTCCGCCGTCAGCCGCAGACGGTTACAGGAGCCGCAAAACTCGCGCGTAACGGCGCTGATGAATCCAATGGAACCGGCGAACCCGTCCGGACGGTAATAGACGGCGGGACCGTGCCCGTACGGGGTCTTATCCGGGCGGAGCGGTCCGAAGGCCGCGGACAGCCGTTCCATCACCTCCCGTTGAGGGACGCCTTCCAGTCCTTGCGCGCGCCCAATGGGCATGAGTTCAATAAAGCGTACGCGGACGGGATACTCCCGCGCTAACTCCGCCAGATTCGTCCAGTCCTCCGCGGGGACGCCCCGGAGAGGAACCGCGTTTATTTTCACGGGCAGTCCGGCCCGGATCGCTTCAAAGAGCGTGTCCAGCGTCCGCCGGACACAGCCGCCGCGCGTCAGACGGGCGTAAGTTTCCGGACACAGGCTGTCTATGCTCAGATTTAACGCGGACAGTCCGGCGTCCCGGGCCTCGGCGATTCTGCCGTAGAGGAGCTGCCCGTTACTGGTCATGGAAACGCTTTCAATCCCCGGAAGGCCGCGCAGACGCCGCACCAAATCCAGACACCCCGGCCGTACCATCGGTTCCCCGCCCGTTACGCGTAAATGCCGGATACCAACGCCCGACAGTACGCCCGCAACCCGTACAATTTCCTCATAGGACAGAATTTCGTGCCGTGGCGTTTCGGGACATCCTCCCTCCGGCATACAGTAGACGCACCGGAGATTACAGCGGTCCGTTACGGAAATCCGGAGATAGTCAATCGTACGCCGGTTCGTCACTGCCTTCTTCTCCCTTCCGTTCCCAAGTTCCGCTTCTGCCGCCGCTCTTCTTCAGCAGACGGATTCCGGTCAATTCCATTCCCCGGTCCATCGCCTTGCACATATCGTACACCGTCAGAAGCGCCGCGCTGACGCCCGTCAGCGCTTCCATCTCCACGCCGGTTCTGTCACAGGTACAGACCGTACATACCGCCTCCACTTCCCGCCGCGCCTCGTCCAGACGGAAGTCCACCGCGCAACGGGTCAGGGACAGCGGGTGACACAGCGGGATCCAGTCGCCGGTACGTTTCGCCGCCATAATTCCGGCGATTCTGGCAACGGCCAGCACATCCCCTTTCGAGGCCGTCCCTTCCCGAATCGTCCGCAACACCTCCCCGCTGACATGAATCCGTCCGCAGGCAACGGCAACCCGTTCCGTTTCCGCTTTGCCGGAGACGTCCGCCATCACGGCCTGTCCGCGCTCGTCAAAATGAGTCAACTTATGTTCCATGGCTTCCACCCTTCATAAGACGCTGAATGCGCAACGGGGCCACGTACAGACCGGACATTGCAGACACAGTCCGCCTTCCCCTAACGCGGTTATGTCCTCCCGGCGAATACGGACGCCCGCCGCCACCCGGCAGAGAAGCGCATCAAACGCCGTCCGCCGGTCGTGCATGACACACCCGGGAAGCCCCATCACGGGAATTTCCGTTCCGTCCCGGTCAAAGTAGCCCATCAACAGCATGGCCCCGGGCAGGACCGGCGCTCCGTAACTGACAACACGCGCGCCCGCGTCCCGGATTGCCGCCGGGGTTCTGTCGTCCGGGTCCACGGACATTCCGCCGGTCGTCAGGATGAAGTCGGCTCCCGCGTCCAACATTTGACGAATCGCCCGGACAATGCGCGCTCCGTTGTCCGGACAGGTTTCCCGCCATACCACGGAACTTCCGTATTCCCGTAACTTTTCCTCCACCACGGGCGTAAAGGTATCGGAAATCCGGCCGTAAAAGACCTCGTTTCCCGTTGTGACAATCCCGCAACGCAGAGGACGGAAGGGACGTACGGACAAAAGGGGCGTCTCACCAACCGCGGCCTTGGCGCGTTCGAGTTTCTCCCGCGCAACGGCCAGCGGGATAACCCGTGTTCCGGCCAGTTTCTCCCCGGCGCGGACCGGCGTCATACCGTGGCGGGCGGCAATCATGAGTTCCTCAATGTCGTTGACCGCCCGCAGACTTTCACGTTGCAGGACAAAGAGACCGTCCCGCTCGGCGAACAGTTCGATTTTCCCCTCTTTCGGCGGCCCGGAAGCGCGTACATTTTCGCCCGCGCACAGCTTCGCCAGAAATTCCGCCGCCTCATCTTCGTGGCATAGGTTCCCGTCCTGTTCCCAGACATAGAGATGGTCCTTGCCTAATTTCAAAAGTTCCGGAATGTCCGCTTCCGACACCACGTGCCCCTTCGGAAACGCAACGCCCTTTTTTCCGTCCCGCACAATCACCGTAATGTCGTGACAAAGAATCTGTCCTTCCGCGTGTATGGTTTCAACTTCCTTCATGTCGCGCTCCTTATCCGGGAATGTCCTCTACCAAAATTTTCATACTTCCGCCGCAGACCATCCCCTCCCGCGTAAAGTCCCCGCTCAGGTCCAGAGAGAGAACCGCCCGTTGTCCGCTTCCCATCAGGTTACGCGCTTTGGCCATGGCTTCCCCTTCCGCACAGCCTCCGCCCACCGTGCCGAAAGAACGCCCCGCCCTGTCCAGCGCCATCATCGCCCCGGGCGCAACCGGAGCCGGACCACTGGTTTCCAGCGCCATTAACAGGGCGCGGGGCGCGTCCGAACCGGCAAGGAAGCGTAACATAGCCTCGTCCGTATCGGTCCGTTCCAAGATGTCCCGCGCCGCCGGACGGGAACGGCGGACCTGAATCAGTTCCGCCGCAATGGATACGGCGATTTCCGCGGGCGTCTGCGCGTGAATGGGAAGGCCTATGGGCGTATGGATTTGTTCCAACTTTTCCGGATCGTACCCTTCCGCCCTCAACGTCTCCATCAGAGCGGCGGCGCGGCGGCGGGAACCAATCATCCCCAAGTACCCCGGCATTTCGCCTTTGAGAACGGCGCGGAGACAGTCGGCGTCCCAGCGGTGCCCGCGCGTCAGGACACAGACCGAGTCACGCGCGCAAACCGACAGCTTCGGTACAGCGGCCGGAAAGGCGTCACAAATCACGGTTTCCGCGTCCGGGAAGAGCGTGTGGTTGGCGAAGTCCGGACGGTCATCGACAACCGTCGCCGTATATTGCAGTTTTGGGGCCAGTACGGCGACCGCCTGCGCCACATGGCCGCCGCCCAGAAGAATCAGCCGTTCCGGACGTTCAAAGCGCCGCCTGTACGTTTTGCCTTCCAAGACGCGCGTCCAATCCGATGCCCCTTTTTGTTCCAGTTCCCGCAAGATGTCGGCCCACTCACGATTCATGTTTCTGCCTCCCGTATCCGTTATTCATTTTTTTGCATAACGCCTCACGCGTTCAGAGGGCCGAAGGCCTCACGGAATCGCGCGCGGCTGTCTTGCAGAAGCCCTTCCGTATAACGCCGGTACGCCGTCACAAACGCGGCGCCTTCCTGTGTCAAGGACGTTCCGCCGCCGTCCGGGCCGCCCGAATTACGGCTTGTCAGCTTCATGTCAAGTTCGGTCTCCATTTGCCTGAGTTTGGACCAACCCTTTGTATAGGAGATGTGCACGCAGGCGCACGCCCTCCGGATGGAACCGGTCTGCCGAATCATTTCCAGAAACTGGACGTCCGCCGGGGTCACAAGATACCCGCCCTTTCCGACACAAATACGCACTTCCGGCCAGAATACGGCGCGGCCGCCGCGCAGGGAAAATTGACGCCGAATTTCCAATAAGTCTTGCGGCGTGTCCGCGTCTAAAACACAGCCCCGGTCGTCTACCGGGAAGTCCGCGGTCTCCACGCCCATTGCGGCCAACGCTCCCCGCAGACCGCCGGGTCCGTTGTAATCCAACAGCGCGGGAATCAGTTCCGCGCGGAGTAAGAGCGGATGTCCCCCTTTTCCATCGCAAACCGGCCTCACGGCCTTGTCCGGGAGGCTCAACATACCCCGCATGGTCTCCGGACGAACCAGCGGAACGTCTCCCGGCAACAGAAACAGCGCGTCCGCGGGGGCATTCAGGGAAGCAATGCCCATTTTCAAAGAATGTAACATTTCCGTTTCCGCGTACCGGCGGTTCAGAACAACGCGTACTCCCATGGGAAGCAGAAGCCGTTTCAGTTCTTCGCCGCGGTACCCGCCCGTGACGACAATTTCCCCAACGCCCGCCTCCCTCAACCCGGATACCACGCGTACAATCACAGGCTGTCCGTTCAACTCCGCCAGCGGCTTAAAGTCCCTCATCCGGGAAGAGAGTCCCGCGGCGGCAATCACCGCCGAAACGTTCATTTGTGCCCCGCCCCCTGTCCGTTCCGTTGATACTTTCACACAGTATACCGCAAAGGCACGGGAAACGCAATCGTTTTTTTGGCCGCGGAAAAGTCGGTTGACAAGGGCAAAAGAATCGCGTATGATTGGAAGTGACACAAAGGGAAATCAGACAGGGACGCGGCCATGGAAACCCGTGGGCAAAAGGCTGACTGAATTGAAAAGGAGGCACAGCGCCATGGAAAAAATCACGCGAAGCGTGGTGAAAAAAGACCACGCGCCGAAAATCTCCGGCCACAGTGTGTATGTCGCCGACTATCCGGCGGAAGGCGTACTCTGTGGAAAACTGCTTCACGCGAACATCGCGCGGGCCAAAGTCCTGCGCGTGGAAACGCCGGAACTCCCCGAAGGCTATTTCTACGTGGACGCGAAAGACGTGCCCGGCGACAACAATGTAAACATCGTGCTGGACGATACGCCCGTTTACTGCCGCGGGACGGTAGAATACATCGGCGAACCGATTGCCATGCTCTGCGGCCCTGATGAGGCGGTCGTCACGCGGTTGCGGGACGCGTGCAAGGTCGAGTACGAGGAACTGGAACCGGCGCTTGATTTGCGTAAGGCCACGGAAACCTTTTTCGATTACCGTTTCGGCCACGGCGATGTGGACAAGGCCTTTTCCGAGGCGGACAGGGTCTATGACGAAGAATTTGAGACCGGTTATCAGGAACAGGCGTATCTGGAAACGCAGGGCATGATGGCCGAACCGGAGGAAAACGGCCGTATGTTCGTTCACGGCTCCTCTCAGTGCGTGTACTACATCCACGGGGCGGTCATGCGCGCCCTTGGCTGCGGGCCGGACGGGGTCCGCGTGTTGCAGGACGTCACGGGCGGCGGGTTCGGCGGCAAGGAGGACTTCCCGTCCATACTGGGCTGTCAGGTGGCGGTAGCGGCGCGCAAGTGCGGAAAAGCCGTACGGTGCGTGCTCGACCGCCGCGAGGACATGGAATACACGTCCAAGCGTCACCCGTCCCTGTGCCGCTACAAAGTCGCGGTCCGGGACGGCAAGGTGACGGCCATGGACATTGACGTTACGCTCAACGCCGGCGCGTACTCCACGCTTTCCGCCGTGGTTCTGCAACGCGGTATCATTGCCGCCCCCGGCGTCTACAACGTGCCCAACCTCCGCGTACACGGACGCGCCCTCAAAACGAATACCGCGCCCTGTGGCGCGTTTCGCGGGTTCGGCGCGCCCCAGACCTTTTTCGCGGTCGAAATGATGATGGATCATATCGCGCGTGACCTTGGCGTTGAGCCGCTTTCCTTCAAGGAAGCGCACCTTGTCAGGCAGGGCGATTTTACCTCCACCTGTGGCCGGTATCATTTCCCGGTCCCGCTCCCGGCCATGATTGACAAAATCGACAAGGCGTGTGACTACCGCAAAAAGCGGGCGGAGTACGCGAAGCCTCAGACCGGACGTTACCGCCGCGGTATCGGGATGTCGCTGTGTTTCCACGGCGCGGGGTTCACCGGCTCCGGGGAACGTGACTTGATCAAGGCCGTGGCAAAACTGCGCAAGTACCGGGACGGTACCGTGGAAATTCTCGCTTCCAACGGCGATATCGGACAGGGCGTCCGTACAACGTTTCCGAAGATTGTCGCCCATGAACTGAACCTCCCGCTTGACAAGGTCTATTATCAACATCCCGACACCGCGCGGGTCCCGGATTCCGGTCCGACCGTTGCGTCCCGTTCGCTGATGGTCGTTGGCGAACTTCTGCGAAGGGCCGCGATCCGGTTACGGGAACAGTGGGCGGACGGCGAAGAACAGGAAGTAGAGGAACGTTTCAAAGAGCCGGATTTCATCATCCCGTTCCACATTGACAAGTTCGAGGGGGACGCCTACCCCACTTACGCGTGGGCGGTCAACGCCATTGAGCTTGAGATCGATACCTATACGGGCGTTGCGAAAGCGCTCGGCGCGTACGGGGCGTTCGATGTCGGGACGCCCGTGGACTATAACGTGGTTATGGGCCAGATGGAGGGCGGCTTCCTTCAGGGGATTGGCTACGCGTCCATGGAGCAAATGAACTATGACGACAAGGGCCGTATTCGCAACAACTCTTTCTCTGATTACCTGATTCCGACCGCCAAAGACGTACCCAATCTTTATTGTACGCTCCACGTGGAAAAGTATCCGGACGGCCCTTACGGCGCGAAAGGCGCGGGAGAACTGCCGCTTGTCGGCGCGCCCGGGGCGTACCTCAGCGCGGTGGAACAGGCGCTTGACGGCGTGGCCTTGCACCATGTGCCGTTTACGGCGGAAGACACGCTTTCCGTGATGACAAAGGAGGCGGTTTGAAATGGACGGGATTCGGTTTACATTGAACGGAACGGAAGTCACCTACGGCGGCAACGCGACCGATCGACTGTTGGACGTATTGCGTGACAGCTATCATTGTACCAGCGTAAAGTGCGGCTGTAAGGAGGGAGAATGCGGCGCCTGCGCGGCGCTGATTGACGGCGTCCTGTACAACTCCTGCTGCGTGGCGTTGGGCGCGGTCAGCGGCGCGAGCGTCGTTACCATGGAGGGCTTCCGCGAAACGGAACGCTTTACCGCGCTGGAAAAGGCCTTCGGCGAGTTTTCGGCGGTACAGTGCGGCTTCTGTATTCCCGGCATGACGCTGGCGGCGGAGGCGTTACTGTCCAAGAATCCGCACCCCACGGAAGAGGAAATCCGGGAGGGCCTGTCCGGCAATCTCTGCCGGTGTACGGGCTACAATGCCATTGTGAACGCTGTGGCGAACGCCGCGAGGGAGGGAGACGGATTATGGTAAACGGATATGCCGCGGCCTCTTTGCGGGAGGCGTTGGAAATTCGCGCGTCACGCGATGTCGTGCCCTACGCCGGCGGTACGGATTTAATGATCGAGAACCGCAAAGGCGTGCGGTATCTTTTCCTGAACAAAGTTCCCGAATTAAAGGCCGTCGCCGTGGATGACAGGTACGTCCGCATTGGCGCGGCGGTTACGTTTACGGAAGCGTTGGCGTGTCCTGACGTGCCGCGGTTGATGAAAGAGGCGTTGTCACGCATTGCCGCGCCCGCCATCCGCAACGCGGGCACGTTCGGCGGCAACCTCGGCAACGGCTCGGCCAAAGCGGATACGGCCTTGATTGAGGTCGCCGCGGACGGGAAAGTGTGCCTTGCTTCCGCGGAGGGCGGACGCGTTGTGGACGTGGACAAATTCTATCTTGGGCGTAAGAAACTGGATCTGGCCGACAACGAACTGATTACAGAAATCCTTCTGCCAAAGAAGGGACTCGAACAGTATTCCTACGAGAAAGTCGGCGGACGGGAAGCGTTGGCAATCTCCCGCGTATCGTTCGCGGGCGTGTTCGCGGCGGAGAACGGCAAAATTACCAATATCGCGGCGGCGTTCGGCGCGGTGGCTGACACGATTCTTCGCTATAAGGACATAGAAGCCATGCTCCTTGGAAAGACCGTTCAGGAGGCGAAAGGCCTCAAAGCGGACTATCTCAACGCCTACGCGCAACGTATGACGCTTACGCGCGGACGTGTGAGCGCGGAGTACCGGAAGCGCGTCTGCATGAACCTGCTGAACGGCTTCCTGACGAAATTCGGAATCTGACCGGACATGGAAAGGGTGGGACTATGTATACTGTCAACATCAACGGCAAGGACTACAGGTCCGCTCAAGACAAAAAACTGTTACGCTTCCTGCGTGACGACCTGCGCCTGACCGCGACAAAAGACGGTTGCAGTGAGGGCGTCTGCGGTACCTGTACGGTACTGGTGGACGGCAAAAAGCGGAAAGCGTGTACTGTGTCGCTCAGCAAGTTGGAGGGGAAAAAGGTGCTGACCGTGGAGGGCATTCCCCCCGCGGAAATGCGCGTTTACGAACACTGCTTTGCGGAGGCGGGCGCGGTACAGTGCGGTTTCTGTATTCCCGGCATGGTCATTTCGGCCAAAAGCCTGCTGGACGCGAATCTCAACCCGACCCGGACGGATATCAAGACGGCCATCAAGGGCAATCTCTGCCGTTGTACGGGCTATCAGAAAATTGAGGACGCAATTCTCATGGCGGCGGAGTATTTCCGCGAGAACAGGCCCGTTCCGCCCGCCCCAAAGACACTGCGTATGAACCAACGCGCCAAACGCATAGACGCCGCCGAGAAAGTCAACGGCACCGGCATTTATGCCGATGATCTGGCGTTTGACGGTATGCTCTACGCCAAGCCCGTCTACTCGAAGTATCCCCGGGCGCGTATCGACCGCGTGGACGTCTCCAAGGCGCTGGCACATCCCGACTGTGTCGCGGCGTTGACAAAGGAGGATGTGCCTTGCAACAAAATCGGGCACATCAAACAGGACTGGGACGTCATGATGGGCGTTGGGGACGTCACGCGCTACATGGGCAACGTGATCGCGTTAATCGCCACCGGCAAACCGGATAAAATGGACGAAATCGCGGCCTTGGTCGAAGTGGATTATACGGAACTGGAACCGGTCACCAGTCCATATGACGCGTTGCGCGGCGATGCGCCCCTGATACATCCCGATGGAAACGTCATGAGCCGCGCGAACCTTGTGCGCGGCAACGCCGATGAGGCAATCAGGAATTCAAAGTACGTGGTCACGCGCAAGTACAAGACCTCATGGCAGGAACACGGTTTCATGGAGCCGGAATGCGCCGTAGCGCTTCCCGAGGGGAAAGACGGACTGCTCATCTACACAACCAGTCAGTCGGTCTATGACGTGCGGCGCGAGTGCTCGACAATGTTGCAAATTCCGGCGGAGAAGGTACGTTGCCGCGCGCCGCTGGTCGGCGGCGGATTCGGCGGCAAGGAGGATATGTCCGTACAGCAGTACGCCGCGCTGATGGCGTGGAGGACCAAGAAGCCCGTCAAGGTCAAATATACCCGTCGGGAGTCGCTGGCGTACCACGTCAAGCGGCACCCCATGGAGATGGAGTTCACGACCGCCTGTGACGAAAACGGCATTCTTACGGGTATGAAGGGGATCATCATTGCCGATACGGGCGCGTACGCTTCCCTTGGCGGACCCGTTCTGCACCGGGCCTGTACCCACGCCGCCGGGCCGTACAACTATCAGAATATCGACATTTTCGGCATGTCGGTCTATACAAACAATGTTCCCGCGGGGGCGTTCCGGGGGTTCGGCGTCACACAGAGTTGTTTCGCCACCGAAATGAACATCAACCTGCTTGCGGAGATGGCGGGCCTTGACCCGTGGGAATTCCGCCGCCGCAACGCGATCAAGCCCGGGGACGTCCTTCCGAACGGCCAGACCGCCGATCCGAACGCCAATATGGCGGCGTGTCTGGACGCCGTGAAAGACGTCTACTACGGCAACAAGTACGCCGGCCTTGCCTGTGGTTTCAAGAACTCCGGTACCGGCATGGGCAAACAAGATATCGGCCGCGTACTGCTTTCCGTGGAACAGGGAAAGATACACATCCGTACTTCCGCTTCCTGTATGGGACAGGGTATCGGTCAAATGGTACTGACGGAGATTTGCCACGTCACAAACCTTGACCCGGCGCTGTTTGTCTTTGAGAACGCCGACACCGTGCGTACGCCGGACGCCGGGACGTCCACGGCTTCGCGTCAGACGGTCATGACCGGGGAGGCGGCGCGCCGCGCGGGGGAAAAACTCCGGACGGCGTTACAGGCCGGGCGGCTCTCCGATTTGGAGGGACAGGAATTCTTCGGCGAATATTCCGCCCGTACAGACCCGCTCGGAGCGATGAAGGAAAACCCAATCAGCCATATTTCGTACTCCTACGGCGCGCAGGTCATTATTCTGAACGATGAGGGCAGGATTACGAAAGCGGTTTCGGCGTTCGATGTCGGCACGCCGGTCAACATACAGTCCGTAGAGGGCCAGATTGAAGGCGGTATGCTGATGGGGATCGGCTACGGCGTGACGGAAAAGGTGGAGATTGAGAACGGCGTGTTCAAGAGTAGATTCGGCGCGATCGGCTTTTTGCGCGCGGACGCCGCCCCGGAACTGGAAGTCATTCTCTGTGAGCCGGAGGAACAGGACAAGTTGCCGTACTCCCTCGGCGCGAAGGGCTGCGGCGAACTCTGCATGATACCGACCGCGCCCGCCTGTGCGGCGGCGTACTACAAATGGGACGGGAAATTCCGGCAAAGTCTGCCGCTGAAAGACACGCCCTACCGGAAAGAAACGCACGCTTGACCGGGTACGCGCCGTTACAAATATCCATGGGGCTGTCTCAAAACAGGCAGTTCTAACAAATCAAAAAAGTTCCGAATTTCCTTGAAAAAGCGGGAAATCCGGAACTTTTCGTTTCAAAGCAGCTCTTTCATGCAAGCGGTCGAGCGAAAATCTAACGCCCAACCACTGAATTGCGCCTTTTTGCGCAAAGAAGAAATCGCAAAAAAGTTTGAAAAAGTCAAGAAAATTAGCGTTTTAACGCTTATTTATGACCTAATTTTGCTTTTGCGCATTTCTTGAATTTTGAGACAGCCCCATTTTACGCGGTTGCCCGGTATCATTTTCAGACCGTGGCAGGCCAATAGAGAATTTGTACGCCCCGGTCGTCAAGGGAATTCTGCCGCCGGAGGCTTTCCGTCATAATGGCCCTTGCCAGTTCTTGCGGCTCGTCGCTCTCCCAGCCGGCCAACAGGCTCTGTAGCCACTGGTCCTGAGACGGGTCCGCCACGCCGTCACTGATCATCACCGCGAAACTGCCGGGGTCAAGGCGCACGTGCGTGACGTCCGGCGCGGTCCCGCCGTCACGAAGCCCCACCGGCAGACTGATTCCGGTAATCCGCCGGACTACGCTCCCCTTCTTCAGATAACTTGGCGCGGCGCCGTACTTGTAAAACGCGGCGTCTCCGGAGAGGGCGTTAAACATGCACAGGTCCATGGTCGTGAAACTGCCCGTCACCTCCCCGCGCAAAGCCATTGCGGCGTTCAGCGTCCGCAGGGCGGACTCGGGCCGGATTCCCGCCTCCAAGAACTGCCGGAGCAGTCGACAGGTCAGGGACGATTCCTCTTTTGCCTCCGCCCCGCTTCCCATGCCGTCCGCCAGCAACAGACACCACAGCCCGTTCTCCGTACGGAATGACAACGCCGTGTCCCCGCATACGTTCTCCCCGCGTTTCGGGCGCAACGCCGTTCCGAAACGACAATGCGGCTGTTCGCGCCGGGAAACGGGTAAGGCCTCTTCCGTGGCGGCGGTCGCGGCCAACAGTTCGGAGAGTTGCGCGTACTGCCGCCGTGCGGCGCGGCGGGTCTCGTCCAACTGCTGACGGTACTGCCCGCGCAGTAAGTACGCCGACACTTCCACGTTCACCGCCGCCAGAAACTCCGGAAGACGGATACACCGGGCTGTAAAGAATTGCGGGAAATCCCCCGGCACGCTCCGGCCCCGGTCTAAAATCATGGGCGTGGCGTCATTGAGGGCCTGAAAGGTTGCGCTGTACTCCTCTTGCCAACAGCGTTCACAGCGCGTACAACTCCGGCAGGCGCGTTCGGCGGCGCGGTCGAAGATAACCGCCGGGTTTTCCTCCGTCACGATGGTGTCAAGGGCGCAGTTGTCGTACAGGTCCCGCAACGCCGCCGCCGCGCGGTTGAGACGTTCCTTTAAACGTTTGGCGCTCTCCTGTTTCGCCGGTTTCGGCGTCCCCCGGCGCGGCTGAAACAGCTTGTCCGGCAACAGCAGGAACAACAGCATACCGCTCCCGCACTCGACCAGCAGGGAATTTGACAGCGGGTCCCGCGTAGTCAACAGAATCGCGCACGCCCCGCCCAAAAAGCATAACGCCCCCCGCCAGCGTTGGCCGTTGGCGTACCGTCCGCACAGAAGGGACGCGAATCCGAACGCGGCGGTCAGAATACACGTGCCACTTTCCGCGCACAGGTCCGCCGTGAGGCCCAGTCCCATACCCGTTGCCGCGCCGATGGCCGCGCCGTGTACAAAGGAAGTACAGGCCAGCAGGACGCAGAAGAGCATACGCCCCGGGGAAAGTCCGCCGAAACTGAGACGCTGTGCGGAGAGCAACAGCGCGGCGGTGAGAAACAGAATGCCCTCCGCCGGACTTCTCCCTTCCCCGGGATGGAGCAGGGGCCAGAAAAACCATGTGCTCGCGCCGGTCAATCCGGCCGCCGCGGCACAGGCTGTCAACGCCTCCACAGGCTCTTCGGCGTCAAAGACGTAAATCACCCCCACGGAGAGGAAGAGCAGCGCGGCGGCAAGGCTCATAACCCGCGGGCCGGTCAGGACCCGGTTCCCGTGGAACGCCGCGGAGGCCGCTAAAATCAGCGTACAGACGGCCAAAAACGGAAGCGCGTCCACGAAATCCATCAGCGTCAGCGCGCCGAGGGCCGCGCCGCACAGGGCCGCGAACGCGCCCGCGCCCGGTCCGGACGCCGCCACACAGCCCAGCGCGAACGGCGCGTAGCCGCCCGGAATCCGGTTCCCGGTCAGCGCCGCCGCGAGGAAGAAGCGGATTCCACAGGACATCAGCAGGGCGGTTCCATGTTCTCTCCGGCGTTTGTTTTTCTGCGTATGTTTCTGTTTCAAGGCCTGTCCCTCCCGAAAGTGTACGGATAGCCGCTGTCATAGGCGGCTTTCTGGCTCATATTATATCTCCCGTGTCGTGAAAATACTGTCGAAACGGAACGAAACATTCCTGTTTATCACAGGTTTCAGGAGAGAGCGTAAGGCGGCCGGAGCGTGGTTCTGACGGAAAACGTCAAAAGGCTGTCCCCCGTTTCCGGAAGGACAGCCCGTGATTACGCGCAAATTTTGTTGATCCAATCTATAAACGTATCCGTGGAAGTTCCCTCCTCACTGCCATGCGGCATATCCCAGATAAGATGATAATCCGCGGCCAGTCCGAGGGATTGCGCCGCGAGACAGATATTATAGCCCACGCTGAAAGACGCATGCTGGTCGGCGGTTCCGCTCCGGTCGCGCCAATGAAGCGCGGGATTGACGGTACGCGCCCGCCGCAAGACCCGCCGAGTAGTCCAAATACACCGCCATCGTATTTTTTAATTTTCTATTACATTCCAGTTGTGGGCTGCCTCAACATTTTGACACAGCCCCTTTTTCAGAAAGATTGCAGGATACCGGCTGTCAGGCCGTTGGCATCGCTGAGGACAAGTCCGCCCACGCCGAAGAGTTTCGCGAGGCGTACCCGCGCAACCACGGAGCGCGAATCGAGGTACCATATGACTTGCTCGGGCTGTTCGTCCGAAGCGGGGCGGCGCAGATAGGCGCAGGCGTAACGCTCGGAGTAGTAGCCCGACACGCCTTCCGTATGGAGCAGTTCTTCCACGTCCAGTCCGCTGACAAGGCCGGTGTTTGTGGCGCCGATCCATTCGCTTCCGGACGTGCTCAGAAGCAGGCGGCAGTTCGCGGGGTCGAGCAAAGGCGGCTGTCCGGGGGTGTCGGAGTGGAACAGGGCGCGCAGGCCCTTATAGACTTCTTCCAGCGGCTCCACGGGCGCGGACGGGAAGCCGTTGACAAGGCGGGACTGTCCAAGTACGCGGATGGTAATACTGTCGGCCAGTTTCGCAAGGGCGGCGTACGGGTAATTGTCGTCCGTCTGTTCTGGCACGGGGACAATCAGGTGAAGGGCGCGGTCCTGAAGAAGCCCCTTCAGGGATTCTACCTGTGACGCCTCCACGGAAGAGCCGGTCAATTCCAGCATAAGGCCCGCATAGTTTCCGGTCCAAACGGCGTTGGCAATGGGGCGCAGGGCGTTCCAGCGGAGCGTCTCGCCGGAGAGGCCCAGCAGAGAGTTGGCGCCGGCGGAGGCAACGGCGGCGCGGAGGGACGCCGCCGTGTCCGCGGCGATTTCATAGGAGATGGGCGAATCCTGACGGCCGGTCAGTCGGCCGGCGGCAATGGCGACATCTTCCAGCTTTGCCGAGGGCCAGAGGCCGTCCGAGGAGGAAATGACGCCGGTTTTATGTTGGGTGGCGTAGAGTTTGCGGTAGAGGCGGGCCAAAATAGCGGCGGTCTGTTCCCGGGTGGCGGCGTTATCGGGGAAGAATAGTCCGCCGCTCCCGTTGATGAGTCCCATGTCGTGGGCAAGCGTGATATAACCGGCGTTGGCCGTCACATCGGCAAAAGGTACGGGTTCCGTGAGGCCGGAGAGCACCGAATATCCAAGCGCGCGAATAAGCGTAGCGGCCAGTTCCCCGCGGGTTACGGGTTCTTCCGGCCGGAACAGCCGCGCTTGATCGGTCACCACGCCCCGACGGTACGCGGACGCCAGCGCGGTAGCGTACCATCCGGCGGGGTCGATGTCCTGATAGGGCAGGGCGGACGGGTCCTCCGGGGTCCACTGGAAGAAGCGTCCCAGAATCACCAGACAGGCCGCGCGGCTTAACGGCTGTCCGAGTCCGAACGTGCTGGACGCGACGCCGTTCATAATGCCCTGTTGCGCGCACAATTCGATATCCGCGGCGGCCCAGTGCGTATCGGGCACGTCCGTAAAGCGCGCGGCGCGGGCGTGCGGGGCCGCGGAGAACAGAATGCACGCGGCAAGCAGGGCGCACAGGCCGCGTTTCGGTTGTGTTTTCATAATAAAGTAACTCCTAATGTTCATCCATTCGGGAGGCATGACGGCGCGTCAGACGCCGGAACGCGTCCGCCAGCGGCGGGAAGGCCTTCCGTAACAGGCGCAACGGCAATGGCGGAAGCGTCAGAAAGCGTTTGCGCACCTTCTCGAAGGGTTCCAAGGCGTAGGCGGTAAAAAAGGCGTTCCGCTGTGGCTGGGGGGGCGTTGGACTGGAAAGGCGCGGGTTGCCTTTGAGCGCCTGTTGAAGCGTGGCGGGCTTCCGGACAAGGGGGAGGCGGTCAAAGACATAGGCTCCGTGCGGGGTGTTGACCATCAGCAGACTGATTCCGAGGCCTTGTTCTTCCGGGTAATCGTTCAGCCCCCAGAAGTCGCCGAGGGTGAAATCGCCGGGACGGTTGAGGCTCGCGTACGGGCAGTGATGACAGCTCCGGCGCAGAAAGAGCGCGCGTCCGAAGGCCCGTCCGTACTCCGTCTCATAGAACGGACGGGAGTCCACAAGGCCGTTTTCATAGACGGCGGTAAAGTGCGGGAGCTTCCATCCGGCCACTTTATTCCGAAAGCGTACGGCGCGGAGTTCAAGCCCCTGTTCCCGATGCATGGAGCGGACCATATCCTCCCACACGCCGGGAGAGGGTACGCCGTGACAGATGATGTCGCAGGTTATCAGATTTTCCGGACGCTCGCCGAGAAAGCGGTACAGCCCGTCCACCTGACACGGGGTCCCGGAAAAGAGCGCCGGACGGCGTTTTAAACTTTCACGCACTAACGAAAAGGTTTGCCCGAGGTCGCTTTGGACGTACTTCGAGCCGCGCAGACGCCACAACTCCTCTTTCTGGAAACAGATGGTGTGTCTTACGCGCTGTTGTCCGTCCATGGCCGCGCCGAACACCACGCCGCCGTTTTCCAGCACGTACTCCGCCATGACGGAGAACACCCCGCCGGAAGAGGAGTCACGGCGGACAACGGCGTCCGGGTTCCACGCGGCGAACACCGCCGGGGCCTGACGCGCTTCCATGGGGTGGAGAACCGGACAAACTTTCGTACAGCGTCCGCAGTGAACGCACCGTTCCGGGTGGACGTTCGGAAAAAGGAAGCCTTCCTCGTCCCGTTCCATGGTGATGGCCTTCCGGGGGCAGACGCTCGCGCAGGCGGTACAGCCCGTGCAATATTCATGGGAGGCCAACCGCGGAAGCGGCGCTTTCGCGGTACGGCGCGCGTCCGCGCCGGAGGACGGAACAAATACCGCCTGATTCACGGCGTCCGCGCGCGTGGACGGGTAAACCGCCTGACGGAGATACGACAGGGAGATTTCCCGCTCCTTCCGCAAACAGTCCCGGACGTTCTGCCAGTCGATGGACGCGTCCAAGGCGGCGGTATGTCCCAAGCCGACCACGCGGTCCGTCAGGCCCAGACGCCGGAGAAGATGGTAACTCCGGGATTTTTCAGGCTCCGCCTGTTCTCCCGGCGCGACGGCGGTAAAGAACGGCCGCTGGAAGAGCACGGAAAACGCCGTGCCGTGGAAGGAGTTCGTCAGCACGAAAGCGGCGTCACGGAAGAGGCGCACAAACTCCGCCGGTCCGGCGTCCAGAATACAGCGGGCGCCGGGAAACGCTTTCCGGCGGGCGCCGCAGAGCTGGACGACCGGGAATTTTAACGCGTCCGACAGTAGCCGGATATAGGGAGCCAGCAGGACGGGAGGATGAATAAAGTAACAGAGCAGATACGGGCCGTTCGGGAACGGTTCCGGAGCGGCCGCGACCGCGGACCACTGATGTTCCGTCCGCAACAGGACCGGGTCGAGCACAACGGGAACGTCCGCGCCGGTGACGTTACGGAGGATGTCCTGTCCGGACTGTTCGCGGGCCGAGAGGTGGGAGAAGTCCGACAGGTAGCCCTTTAATTCCGCGTCCATGCCGTTGGGCAGACGGGGCAGTCCGAACGAGGGGGCGTACGCGATTTTACGGGCCTTGGAGAAGGTCCCGAAAAACACGGGGTCAAAGCGGCGGTCGGGGAAAATCAACGGGTTCCAAATCTGGTCACTGCCGGAAATCAGCAGGTCATAGGGAAGGTTCGCGTCCCGAAGTTCGTTCAGGCTTCCGTACGGGGGTTCCCGGACGCCGAGAACGTCCCGTTCAAAGGCGTTGAAGCGGTCATAACGGCGTTTGAGGGCGGGGTAATGGGCGGCGGTATGAAGGTCGGAGAGCGCGCTTCCAATGCCGGACGGACGGCGGAAAAGCGCGTTGTTCTGGTTGACGTAATAGGGGATGAGGTCGCACGAAGCCCCCAACGCTTCCACGGACCACTTGGTAGCGGCGGCCTGAAGCGCCGCGCCGTAGTGGTGGATATGGTAAAAGGTAAGCAGGCCTGTTTTAAAATCCTGTTCCATGTTGCGCGCCGCCTCCGTTCTCCGCTGTTCAGGTTTCGTTTCGCGGGAGCGGAAGGTCATCGTTCTCCACCCACTCCGATACCGGAACGGTTACAAAGTCTGTTTTGGAAATCCGGATGACCACGCTTTCCAAACCGGCGTTAATGACCATCCGGCGGCACATCATACAGGAAGTCGCGTCCGGCAGAAGTTCTCCGGTACGGGCATCGCGTCCGACAAGATAGAGCGTACCGCCGACCATGTCCCGGCGGCTGGCGGAGATAATCGCGTTAGCCTCCGCGTGCACGCTCCGGCAGAGTTCGTAACGTTCGCCGCGCGGGACCCGCAGGGCCTCCCGCGGACAGTAACCGAGCGAGGAACAGTTGGCGCGGCCCCGCGGGGCGCCGTTGTAGCCCGTGGAGATGATTTCATCGTTTTTGACGATAATCGCTCCGTAGACCCGGCGCAGACACGTGGCGCGTTCCAGCACGGTTTCGGCGATATCCAGATAATAATTTTCTTTACTGATACGTTCCACAGTTTTCATGGTCATTCTCTCCCGTTTCAGGTTCCCGGGGACAGTTTATCACAGTCGCGGGAGAATGGCAAGGGGACGGCAATGTTTTTCGGAAAAATCAAAGCAACGGCGCGAAAAGACGCAGAACCGAGAGACCGAACGTTTTCAGGGGGCCGAACGTGCTTTCTTTCGCGGTCATTTCATGCGAACGGGAGAGCGTGTCGAGATAATCCCGCTTGATGTCCGCGATTTTTTGGGAAGCGTACAGGTACGTGCCGTTCTCAAAGTGCAGGTAGAGGCTCCGGTAGTCGAGATTGACCGTGCCCACGGTGGCAACCCGGTCATCGCTGACAAAGACTTTGGCGTGCACAAATCCGGGCGTGTATTCGTAAATCCGGACGCCGCCCAGAATCAGGCTCTTGTAGAACGAGCGGGTGATGTTCCAGACGAGTTTCTTGTCAGGTATGCCGGGCGTGAGAATGCGCACATCCACGCCGCGATGGGCCGCTAAAATCAGCGCGTTGGTCAGTTCGGTGTCAATGATGAGATAGGGCGTACAGATGTAGCAGTAGTCGTTGGACTGGTTGAGAATGTTCATGTAGATATTTTGCGAGGTGATTTCATCATCCAGCGGGGTTTCGCCGTAGGGGGCAATATAGCCGTCCGGCTGTCCGGGACGCGGGGAAACGCGAAACTTTGTAAAGTCATTGTCCTGTTTCCGGATGGCGTTCCAGTGCGTGAGGAACATTACGGTAAAGGACCAGACCGCGTCCCCGGTCACGCGAATGACGTTGTCCTTCCAGTGGCCGTACGGGGAATGTACGTTGATGTACTCGTCCGCCAGATTGATACCGCCGGAAAAGGCGGTCTCCCCGTCAATGACCATGATTTTCCGGTGGTCCCGGTGGTTCATGACGGCGTTCAGCACGGGGTTAATCCGGTTAAAGGACACGCACTGAATCCCGTGTTGTTCCATGCGTTTGGCGTACCCCGGGGAGAGCGTCATAAACGAACCCATGTCGTCATACATCACGCGGACGTCCAAGCCCTGTTTCGCCTTTTCCTCTAAAATTTCCAGAATCCCGTTCCACATGGCGCCTTCCGTGATGATGAAATATTCCAGAAAGATAAAACGCTGAGCCTTGCGGAGTTCGTCCAGCATGACGGGGTAGCCTTGTTCGCCGAGGCCGTAGTAATCGAACCCGGCGTTACGGTAAAAGGGGAATCCGGCGCTTTTGGCGATATAGCGGAACTGTCCGCGCATAGCGGGGGCGTGTTTTTCCATTTCCCGGAGTACGGCGGGGTCCTGTTGATAGTAACGCTTGGAATCGGCGGTGGAGCTGACCAGATTCCAGAGGGTCCGACTGGTAATCAGGTTGGCGCCCAAGAACAGGTAGACCAGCGTCCCCGACACGGGAAACAGGATGATTAACAGAATCCACATCAAGTCGGAGGAAAGATGGCGGCTTGTGCGGATGATGTGCAGAACAATCAGGACGCTGAACAGACGAAGTACGCCCTCAATCCATGCCAGATGTTCATAAAAGTTCCGGACAAACCCGAACAGAAGCAGGGCTTCCATCAGGACAATCAGGAGCATGGCCCCGGCGCGGCCGAACAGCATCTTTAACAGTTTCGGTTTCATAACGTCCCCCCTGTTTTACAAACTTCCGGCTTGATTCCGCGGCGTTGCGGACGTTGCAAACGTACCGGATATTTATAATTATAGCATACTCCAAGGAGCATTGCAAAACTTTTTGTAAAAAACGCCCTTCCCCCGTAAAGGAGGAAGGGCGGGATTCAGCGGTGACGCCGTTTCCATGCCAGTATCGACAGCGGAATGGAAACCGCTGTCAGAGCCGCCGCGAACAGGTAGAACGTCCCGACAAGGCCCCATGAAAGTCCCTGACGCCCCGCGCCGATTGCCGTACCGGCCCCGGTCGCCGCAATGCCGCCGGCTATCGCCGCGGAGACGATAATAAGAACCAGCGTACGTATCAGGCGGCTTTTTTCCGCGCTGAACCGGAAATAGACCGGCATACTTAAGGCCAAAAAGCAGAGCGTGAGCGACAGTCCCGCGAACAGCGTTGGAACATCCGCCGCGTTGCGCGTAAAGGGCAGCCATGACATCAGCCGCCGCGACAACGCCCAGACCGCCGTCAGAAACAACGTGCCCAGCCAGCCGACGCAGTAGCGGCTCAGTACGATTTCGCGCGTGCTGTACGGCAACATCAGCTCCATCATGTCCCACTTGCAGAGGTCATCGTAGGCGAAGGCCGAGGACGGGAGCAGGGCGGCGTACAAAACGGCAATCAGGTCTCCCGCGCCGGAGGGCAGGCACTGAAACGCGACAATCACCAGCGCGTACAGCCAGAGTTGTTTCTTTAACAAATAGAAATCCTTGCGAATCAACGCCTTCATATCCGTTTCGCCCCCTTGACGGTAAACAGTATCACATCTTCCACAGTCGGACGCTCCAATGTCAGCGTAGACGGGGCCGCGTCCCGGCGCACCAGCGCCCGTACGCCGCCGTATGCGCTGTCCTCACGGCCGATCACCGCGTCCGGAAGCAGACTGTCGGCCTGTTCGGCCGTGCCTTTGAAAATGCCGTACTGTTCCAGCAGTCGGTCCTTTTCCTCGCAGAAGAGCAGTTTTCCCCGGCGCAGAAAGGCGATACTGTCACAGAGTTTCTCCAAGTCGCTGACAATGTGGGACGAAATCAGAATGGAACGCCCGTCCTGAAGGGCGAATTCCCGGAACGTTTCAATGATTTCATCCCGGACAATGGGGTCAAGGCCCGCCGTGGCCTCGTCCAGTACGAGCAGTTTCGCATGGTGGCTCAACGCCACCGAGATTGCCAGTTTCATGCGCATTCCCCGCGAATACTCCTTGAAGGGCTTCCTGTCGGGGAGTTCAAACCGGCGCAGGTAACCGGCGTACTGTGCGGCGTCCCAGCGGCGGTACGTGTCGCGCATGACGCTTCCCACTTGCGCCGCCGTCATGACCTCCGGAAAATAGGCCTCGTCCAGTACGATTCCGATATCCTCTTTGGCTTCGCGGAAGTCCGGCGCGTCCGGGGAGCGTCCGAGTACGGAAATTTCCCCGCCATCGGCGCGGATTGCGCCCATCAGCAGGCGGATGACGGTTGTTTTTCCCGCGCCGTTTTCGCCGACCAGTCCGCACACCGTCCCCTCCGGGACGCGCAATGTCACATGGTCCAGCGTGAAGTCGCGGAACGCCTTCGTCACTTGGTCCAGTGTAACGGCGTATGGCATATTCATTCCTCCTCCCACAAAATCCGTAACGTGTCCCGGAAGTCCGCGTACGTGATCCCGCTGTCCTTGGCCAGACGGATGGCCGCGCTTAAATGCGCCTCCATTTCACGGGTCTGTCCTTCCCGTACCCGGTCCAGATTCTTTTCCGCCACAAAACAGCCCTTCCCCGCCACCGTGTAGAGAAATCCGGCGGCTTCCAGTTCGTCATAGGCGCGCTTGGTGGTGATGACCGAGATTTTCAAATCCTTCGCCAAGGCCCGGATGGACGGTAACGCCTCTCCGGGTTTCAGGTCCCCGGCGATGATCCGCGCCTTTAACTGGCTGGCGATCTGGTCATAAATGGGCCGGTTGGTGGTGTTGCGTATGATGATTTCCATGGCGTCCCTCCTCGCGCGCTTACTGTATATGAACAGTATATACGGAATGCACGGTTTGTCAAGGGGAAATTCGCGATTTGTCGCTTTTCACAAAAAAGCGGCCGGGAAATTGGATACTTTCTGAAAAAAACCTGTTTACAAGAGCAATTTGTCATGGTAAACTATCAGCGTACTAAAGGGGGCGCAGGCCCCTGTTTTGGAGGATGTGCGATGAAAAAGAAAATTCTTGCCCTCTTGCTGGTATGCGGACTGATTCTGACACTGGCCGCCTGTGGCGGCGCGCCCGCCGAGCCGGAACAGGACGCCAGCGGCGCCGAAACGCAAACGTCTGATAACAACGACACGCAAACGCCTGATAACAGCGGCGCGGACGCCGATACCCCCGATGACACGGCCACCCTCAGCGGCGTTTCCGGGGAGGAGAGCGACGCCGCCTATGTACAGAACAAGGGTACGCTGGTTATCGGCATGACCGACTTCGCCCCCATGGACTATAAGAGCGAGGCCGGGGAATGGATCGGCTTTGACGCCGATATGGCCAAGGCCTTCGCGGATTCTCTGGGCGTGAAGGCGGAGTTTGTGGAAATCAACTGGGACAACAAGCTCATGGAACTGGAAACGAAAGCCATTGACGTGGTCTGGAACGGTATGACCATCACGGAAGAAGTCAAGGCGGGCGCGTCCGTCTCCGAGCCTTACTGCATGAACGGACAGGTTGTGGTCGTCCCGGCGAGTATGGCGGACGCCTACTCCACCACGGAGAGCCTGTCCGACCTGAGTTTCGCCGTGGAAAACGGCTCCGCCGGGGCCGAACAGCTCGACCTCTTGGGCATTTCCTATACCGCCCTTGACACACAGGCCCGCGCGCTGATGGAAGTCGCCTCCGGCGCCTCCGATGCCTGCGTGATTGATCTTCTCATGGCCGGCGCGATGATTGGCGAGGGAACCAGTTACCCCGAACTGACGCACACGCTCCAGCTCAACAGCGAAGAGTACGGCGTAGCGTTCCGCAAAGGCTCCGACCTCACGGACGCGTTCAACCGGTTCTGGGCGGACGCTTCCGCACAGGGCAAGGTCATGGAGACCGCCGCCATGTACGGAGTACAGGAATCCGTGATTGTAAAATAACCGCCCGTGGCGTGAACGGAGGGCCTGTGGGTCCTCCGTTTTTTGACATATCGAAAGAAAAGAGGGATTCCATGCTCCTGACTGTCACGGTCACGCTCTTGGAAGGCTTCGGAACCACGCTGAAACTCTTCCTTCTGACGCTCGTTTTCGCGCTTCCGCTGGGCCTTGTCATCAGCTTCGGCTCTATGAGCCGCTTTACGCCCCTGCGCTGTCTGACACAGACTTTCGTCTGGATCATCCGCGGTTCCCCGCTTCTGCTGCAAATCCTCATCATCTTTTACGGACCCGGACTTCTGTTCCATCTGCCGCTTCTGCCGCGCTTTACCGCCGCGCTACTCTCGTTCGTGATCAATTACGCCTGCTACTTTTCGGAAATCTACCGGGGCGGCATACAGTCCGTGCCGCGCGGACAGTACGAGGCCGGACAGGTCCTCGGCATGACGCCCTCCCAGATTTTTTTCCGTATCACGCTTCTGCAAGTCATCAAGCGCATTATCCCGCCCATGGGCAACGAGTTGATTACGCTGGTCAAAGATACCGCCCTTGTGCGCGTGATCGGCGTGTATGAAATCATCTGGACCGGGGAGTCGTTCACCAAAAAGGGCCTGATCTGGCCTCTGTTCTATACCGGCCTGTTCTACCTCATCTTCAACGGGGGCCTGACCATTCTGTTCCGCAAGATTGAGGAGAAACTGGACTATTTCAAGTAAGGGGGCGCGGCGTATGTCTGTTTTGGAAGTCCGGAATCTGGAAAAGCGCTTTGAACACACGCGGGTACTCAACGACATCAGTTTCACACTCGAACAGGGACAGGCCCTGTCCATTATCGGCTCCTCCGGAAGCGGAAAGACCACCCTCTTACGCTGTCTGAATTTTTTGGAGCGTCCCAACGGGGGTTCGATTTCGGTCAACGGCGAAACGCTCTTTGACGCCAATGACCCCGCCACACAGGATGAACGCAGAATCCGGGCGAAACGGCTTCACTTCGGTCTTGTGTTCCAGAGTTTCAACCTGTTCCCGCAGTACACCGCGCTGGAAAACGTCACGCTGGCGCGGGAACTGCTCTCCAAAGCGAACGGATCCGAGTCAAAGGCCGAGATACGGGACGCCGGACGCGAACTGCTCGCGCAGATGGGGCTTGCCGACCGCGCCTCCCACTATCCGCACCAGCTTTCCGGCGGACAGCAGCAGCGTGTGGCCATCGCGCGCGCGCTGGCCCTTCACCCCGACATCCTCTGTTTTGACGAACCCACGTCCGCGCTCGACCCCGAACTGACCGGGGAAGTGTTGCGCGTCATCCGGAATCTGGCCGAACAGAAAACGACTATGATCATTGTCACGCATGAAATGGCGTTCGCGCGGGACGTGGCCGACCGCGTGATTTTCATGGACGGCGGCTTTATTGTGGAACAGGGCGACCCAAAGGAAGTCATTGACAATCCAAAGGAAGAACGTACCCGGAAATTTTTGGCCAACTACGCCCGGAATTAACCGGTTCCGGCGTCATGGCCGCTGGGATTTCCGGCGCGTACCGGAAAGCGGAAATCGTCTCCCCGTCCATGGACAGGGAGACGTTCTATATCCTACGCGCCGCAACGCTATGGCCATGGGAACGTAACGGACACGGAATCTTTACATCGGCGCCGGGGCTTCCGCGGGTCCGGACGCTCCGCCGTTGGACGGCGCGGGGGCTTCTCCGCCGCTGTTCGCGGGTCCGGACGTTCCGCCGTTGGACGGCGCGGGAGCTTCTCCGCCGTTGTTCGCGGGTCCGGACGTTCCGCCGCCGTTGGACGGCGCGGGGGTTTCTCCGCCGCTGTTCGCGGGTCCGGACGTTCCGCCGTTGGACGGCGCGGGGGTTTCTCCGCCGTTGTTCGCGGGTCCGGACGCTCCGCCGCCGTTGGACGGCGCGGGGGTTTCTCCGCCGCTGTTCGCGGGTCCGGACGTTCCGCCGTTGGACGGCGCGGGGGTTTCTCCGCCGTTGTTCGCGGGTCCGGACGCTCCGCCGCCGTTGGACGGCGCGGGAGCTTCTCCGTTGCTGTTCGCGGGACGTGTGGTTTCTCCGTCATCGGGGCGTTTGGGGCTGGGCGGCTCATTGTTTTCAGGTTTCGCGGGCGTGCTGACCGTCTTTGTGGTTTCGCCATCATCGGGGCCGCCGGAAGCGGAGGGTTCGTTGTTTTCAGGCTTCACGGGTTCCCGCGCGGTCGTTTCTCCGCCGTCATTTTCAGAAGGCCGCGCCGGTTTCAGTTCCGGACGACTGCCGCCCCATAACTGTTCCGGTTCCGGTTCGGAGAGAGGCGGCGTCTGTCTGCTCTCGGGTTCCGGCTGGGCGGGAGGCGTGACGGATTCAGGCGGCGTTTCCGGTTGGACAGGGGCCGGGTTTGCCGGTTCGGGCGTGGAGGGTTCCGGCTGGACGGGGGCCGGGGTGACCGGTTCGGGCGGCGTTTCCGGCTGAACGGGCGCCGGGGTGACCGGCTCGGGCTGTACGGGGACCGGAGTTGACGGTTCCGGCGTGGGCGTTTCGGGCTGGACGGGGGCCGGGGTTGACGGTTGAGGCGTAACCGGCGCCGGTGTCGGCGTGGCGGTTCTGGGGCTGGTGTTTCTGGTGGAAGTAGAAGAAGAACTGTTGTTTCTCGTACTGCTCCGGTTATTGTTACTGCCGGATGTGGAGGGCGCGGACGCCCGCGAAGAGGAAGCGGACGCGGACTGTCTCTGCGTGTTGCCGGAGTCGGACGCGGCGGGGGTATTCGTTGCGGGCTGGCTCTGGGAGTTGCCGGAATCGGACGCGGACGCGGAGGCGTTGTCCGTCACGGGCGTGGTCGCGCCGCTGTCGGACGTGGCCGGCGTGTTGCCGGAATCGGACGCGGACGCGGGGGCAGTCGCGCTTCCGGACTGTTCCGTACTCCCGGACGGCGGGACGGGGAGACCGTCCAGTGCGGACAGGTCCGGCGTGGCGGGGGCGTCCGGCGTCTGCGGGTTCTGGCTGACGGGTACGGCGGCAGTCTGCGGGTCATGCGTTGGCCGCGGCGGCAGGGACGCGCCGGAATGCTGGATGAGGTAGCGTCCGGGACTGACTTTCCGGGCCAACGCCGCGCCGCGGTCGCCGTTACTCGCTTCCATGAGATAGAGCTTGACGCCGTTCGTCTTGCTCCCTTCCACGGACTGCGCGACTGTCTGCGTGAGTTCCATACTGCGCTTTTCGGTATTGGAAGTGACGCTCGCGATAATTTCTCCGTTGGAGTCGTCCAGATAGCCGGCGTCCTTCAGGACGTCCATCGTATACGTGACGGCGTCCGTGACCGTCTTGTGTCTCACATCGCCCTGAATGGACTGCGCGAGGCCCTTCGCGTCCGGACTGATGGCGTTTACGGAAATGACGCGTCCCATACGGTTGATGGAAAACTCAATGGAGGATTCGTCCACGTCCAGCGAGACGTAAGAACAGGCAAGGGCGGTGTTATAGGTGACGGAACCGCTGATGATGACCACGGCCAAGGCGGCGGCGACCGCGCCCCGGAAACGGGCGTCCTTCCACCACGCCTTTTTAGCGGTTTCCGTGGGTTTGGAGGCTTTCGCGGTGTTGACCCGGTCTTTCAGGGAGTCGAGCACATGGAGACCGGCGGGAAACAGAACGGGCGGACGGTTCTTTTTCCCGGTACCGCGCGAACGGGAGACAGGTTCCGTTTCCGGCGCGCCCGAGACGTCCCGCACGGTATCGGAGATGATTTCTGTCACGCCTTCCGTATCCGGCGCGCCCGACACGGTACCGGAAACGGATTCCGTGTCCGGCGCGCCGGGGAAGTCCAATACGGTACCGGAAACGTTTTTCGGAGCGGAAAACGGGGGCTGTTCATTGAGGGCCTCCCGGACGGTATCGGAGATGATTCCGGTCGGACTGGCGTCCGTGTCAGCCGCGGAGACGGGATTCTGTGCGTTGAGCGTATCCCGGACGGTATCGGAAATGATTTCGGTCGTGCCGGTCACGCCGTCGGCTCTTGGCGCATCGCGCACGGTATCGGAGACGATTTCGGTCGTATCGGGAACGTCGGGGGACGGCTTCCCGCGCGCGCCGATTTTCGCCCCGAGCGAACCAAGACCGGCGCTGAACGTTTGCCACGCGTTCCGGGCGCTCTCTTTGGCCGGTTCGGGCAAATCAATCGTTTCTCCCACTTGACAGCTCTGCCGGATTTTTACCACAGCGCCGTCTTCCCGGAACACGGCGGCGAAGCCGTCCCGGACTTCCATGACTAATCCTTTCATAGCTGTCAAACCTTCCTGATATAATCCAGATAAGCGGATAGTATTGGATAATCGCCGCTGAGAATTTCGGCGGCGGCGATAATGTAGCGGCGGTGCCGGTCGAGGATTTTCCGCGATACGCCGCTGGTGGAGGCAAGTTCTTTCATGGGGAGCATACGTCCCCGCTGGAGCTGTTCGAGCATGGCGGGATTCCCCAGAAGGGTCAGGACCGCGTAGGCGCACTGCTTTTTCGTCTTTTCGGCTTTCGGGGAGCACTCCGTGAGGTCGAAGAACGAGAAGCCGTAGCGTTGCAACGTGGACTGTATTTCGGCGATTTCCTCCCGGGTTCGTGCGCTCAGGTCCGCGTCCGCCGCCTCCATGGAGTCGGCGGCAATCTGTGACTGCACCTGTAAATCGGTTCCGGTGGCCTCCTCCTCCGGCATTTCGCCGTCAAAGGCGCCGGGCGTGACGGAGATTTCCGAACTGTGGCGCCACTCGGAGCGCAGATAATCCACAATCCGCCGCCGGATCACCACCCCGGCGAACCCCCGGAAGGACCCTTTGGTCGTGTCGTACCCCCGGACGGCGGCCAGAAAGGCCAACAGCGCTACGGACCATTCATCGTCACTGTCAGTGATATAGCGGTGCGCGGCTTCGGAGGCACAACGCAGAATCCATTGTTTATGATTCTCCACCAGACTGTTGAGCGCCTGTTCGTCTGTCTTGGCCGCGATGACCTCCTGTTCCAGATAGTTCATGATAGTTTCCCCTTTAAACTGCCGCGCAGGATTCGCGGCGAAGTTCTCTTTGTCACCTCTTGAGTATAGCACAGCCGGAGGGAAACTGCAAGCGTTAGAACCGGAATCCCGCTGTCCTTCTGCTAATCTATTCGTACTTTACGCCGTTTTTTTTGGGGTCGGCCGGAAAAACGCATGGGAAAAGTTGATAAATATGGAAGAGATTAGAAAACAGATTCCTCGCCTTTCTATGAAAAATGTCAAATATTTCCTTTCTGTCCTTGCAGCAGGCGCTTCGGGGTAACGGAGCGGACGCATGATGTGCCTTGTAGTGATTCCTTGCGATACCGGACGCATATCAAAAAATTTTACGCTTGACAGAGAAACAGGGGGAGTGTACAATGGCACGAATAGGTGATTTTTACTTAGCGGATGTTATCCAACGAAAGGAGGAAAAAGCGTTATGAGCCGACAAAAGAGGTATTATCCTGAAATGGACGCCTTAAAAGGTTTCGCGATATTTTTGGTGATATTGAGTCACGCAATCATTGTTTTTCCGATAAATCTGCACAAAAACGCTGTTTGTAACTGGATTTTGAATTTTATTAGCAGCGTTCATATGCCGCTTTTTTTCTGCATATCGGGGTTTTTCTTTTCTTGTCCGCAAAACTACAGTGATTATCTTCGTAAGAAATGGAAGAGAATCGCGGCGCCGTATCTGGTTTTTAATCTTCTGGATATGCTCCTGCGTTCTACACTCAGTTTCCTGTTTCATCGTCCGAGAAACGTTATGGAATCCCTGTTGTCCATTCTCTTTCACGGCGGTGAGTTCTGGTTTCTTTATGTACTGTTTTTTATTTATGCCCTTTTCCCGCCTCTCGCGGCCTTGCAGAAAAAGAGAATGCGGTGGAAAATCACCGTGGAAACTGCGTTTTTGTTTTGCGCGGCATCTCCCATAGGTGACTTCTGGCTCTTTAATCTGGGAAATTTAAGAACCTATCTTTTCTTTTTCAACACGGGGTTTCTTCTCAGGAATCTTTATCCACTTATCTATGAGCGGGTAAAAGAAGCCTCCCGCCTGAAAATTGCTGTGCTGTCCTCTATGTTACTGGCGCTTTGGATAACATTGCTGTCTTCTCCCTTACACACACAGTACAAATATGTGGTTTCCGTGTCTCTGGCTTTGATTGGTATCGCCACAATTTACCCTCTCGTTTTTTGGAAAACGTTTCATAACGCGTTTGTCCGTTTCGGGCCGTGGACGCTTCAACTTTATCTGTTGAACGGATGGACTTTGGGCATCTCCCGTTCTATCATATGTAACATAATGGGCGTAAGAAATCCCGCCGTGATTATTGTCTTCAATATGTTGGTGGATTTCGGATTATCGTATGTGGTGATTAAATATTTTCTGGCCCGTTTTCGGGTTGCCCGTTACGTTATGGGCGTGACGGAAAGTTGAACGCGCATTACCGCCGGATGGAGATGGCATCTTCATCCGGCTTTTGGCATTGCACGGTCTCTCGATAAAAATAAGCGCTTTCCCCCTTGTCTGCCGTGCGGGAGTATGCTATAATCTTCCGCGACACGGCGTCCGCCCCGCGCGGACCGAACGATCAGGAGGGAAGGCACATGAAAGAGTGGACACGCGAAGAGCGCTACCGGGTACTTCATGACGCGGAAGAGGTGCGGGACCTGTACGAACGGATCAGCAAATCGGTCTACCGGCAGAAGTACCACATTCAGCCGGTGACGGGACTGTCAAGCGACCCGAACGGATTTGCGCTCCATAAAGGCGTCTGGCATTTGTGCTATCAGTGGTGCCCGTGGGGGGCGGTCCACGGCCTGAAATACTGGTACCACGTCACCAGTACGGACCTTATCCACTGGCGAAACGCCGGAATCGGCCTGAAACCCGACTGCTTCTACGACAACCGCGGCACGCATTCCGGCTCCGCAATCTCCTTCGGGGACGACCTCTATTTCTTCTATACCGGCAACCACCGCGATGAGGACTGGACCCGTACGCCGTACACCTGCGCGGCGGTACTCGGCCCGGACGGACGCCCCCACAAACTGGAAAAGCCTCTCTTTGGCCCCCGGGACGATTACAGCGAACATCAGCGGGACCCGAAAATCGTATGGAACGAGAAGAAACGGCTCTACTTCATCTTTATCGGCGCCCAGACCATGGACAAGCGCGGAACGGTCCTGATTTACAAATCCCCGGAACTCCTCAAGGGCTGGACGTTCGCCGGAGAGTTGAAAGTGCCCGGCTTTGAGAAGTTCGGCGGGATGTGGGAGTGCCCGTATATCGTGAACATCAGCGGGAAGGACGTGCTGATTTTCTCCCCGCAGTATACGAAACTTCCGGGCCGCGCCGAGAGCACCAACCACAACGTCTATCTCATCGGCTCCATGGACTACGATACCCTGACCTTTACCCCGGAGGGCGATTACCGCTATCTGGACTTCGGTTTCGACTTCTACGCGGCCCAAGGCGCGGCCAACGTCGGCGACCCCGACAAGGCCATCCTGATTGCGTGGATCGGCCTTCCCGACAACCACTATCCCACCGAGGAAGAGGACTGGGAAGGCAGTATGTCGCTCCCGCGCGAACTCCGACTGAAAGACGGCCGCCTCTCACAGACGCCCATCAGCGGCATCGAGACCTTGCGCGACAAGGAACTCACGCCGGACGGTACGCTTCCCGCCGCCTGTGAGCTGGAAGTCACGCCCGCCCAAGGCGACTTTGACCTGAACCTGTTCACGAAAGCGGACGGCGCCGGCGGGTTACGTCTGCATTATGACGCCGCCAAAAAGACCTGTACCGTGGACAAAACCGGCATGGACAAACGTTTCAATCAGTCCGTGGGCGAAGTTCTGGATATGCCGCTTGACAACCCGCTCCAAAAGCTCCGGATTTTCATTGACCGCTCTTCCACGGAGTTTTTTGTCAATGACGGGGAAGTCACGTTCACGACCCGCAGTTATCCCACCGAACGCGAATTTCATTACACGGTCACGGACGGCGCGACTGTAAAAATGTGGACCCTGAAACCGTCCGTTGTGGACGACTTTGTTATTTAAACCGGAACGCCGTCCCCCGTCCGCGCGGGGCAGGGGCGGATTCCGTAACGGAAACGGAGAACGCTTATGAAAAAAAAGGTATTCGCCAGTGACTTTGACGGCACCCTCTACTTCTACAAGGCCGAGCCGGAACGCAAACTCCCCCCCGAAAACGTGGAGAAAATCCGGGAATATCAAGCGGCCGGACACCTCTTCGGCCTGTGCACCGGCCGGCAGGTCGGCGGCCTGACGCCGTTCATCACGGGCTTCGTCAAGCCCGACTTCTACATCACCAGCAGCGGCGCGAACATTGTGGATCAGGACTTCCAGCCCATTCTCAAACGCGGCGTAGACAGAGACGTTGCGGACGCCATTGTCAGGGAAATGCGTCCCAAGGGCTACCGCCTGACGCTGGACGTGGAGGGGGACATTTGCGTGTTCGCAAAGATGGACTACCCCGGGAAGTATTACGTCGTCAGCGGCGTGGACGACTGCCCCCCGGGCCTGATTCATCAGGTCAGCGTACACACCGAAAGTCTGGAAGAGGCCGCCGCCAACGCCGCCATGATTAACGAGAAGTTCGGCGACAAGGTACAGGCCTTCCAGAACGTCGTTGAAATCGACATTGCCCCGCGGGGCTGTTCCAAGGGGAAAGGCGTGAAGTTTCTCCGCGACTACATGAAAAGCAAGTGGGGCGATGTCACGCTTTACGGTATCGGCGATTCTATGAACGACCTGCCGCTGATTGAAGCCTCCGATGTGTCCTATACGTTCCCGTACGCCCCGGAGGAACTCCAGAAGCGCGCGACAAAAGTCGTCCCCACTATCGTGGACGCCTTAGAGGACAGCATGAAACACGATATCTAATCTCACAGGAGGAACAGCGCATGAGTCAGGCGTTACGGGACGCGAGACGTTACGAAGAGGCGCGGGAAGCCCTGATTCCCCGCGAAGCGCGGCCGGCCTTCCATCTTTCGGCCCGCGTGGGGTGGCTCAACGACCCCAACGGCTTTTCGTGGTACAAGGGCCAGTACCATCTTTTCTACCAGTACCATCCGTACGACTCCCACTGGGGTCCCATGCACTGGGGACACGCCGTCACGGGGGACCTGTTGCACTGGAACTATCTCCCCGCGGCCATGGCCCCCGACCGTCCGTTTGACCGGGACGGATGTTTTTCCGGTTCGGCCCTCTCCCTGCCGGACGGACGTCACCTGTTAATGTACACGGGCGTGGCGAAGGAGTTCACGGAGAGCGGCGAAGTACGGGAAGTCCAGACGCAGAATCTCGCGTTCGGCGATGGCGTGGATTATGACAAGTACGAACACAATCCGGTCATCACGGCGGAGGACCTTCCCGAGGGCGGGAGCCGTTACGCCTTCCGGGACCCGAAAATCTGGCGGGCGCGCGATGGCTCTTACCGCGCCCTGATTGCCAATAAGGACGCCGCGCAGGGCGGACAGATGTTGCTTTACCGGAGCGTGGATCTGGAACGCTGGGAACTGGTCCGCGCGCTGGCCGAAAACCGGAACCGTATCGGGAATATGTGGGAGTGTCCGGACTTCTTTGAGCTGGACGGGAAATATGTTCTGTTGGGCAGTTCACAGGATATGCTGCCGAAAAATTTGGAGTACCACAACGGCAACGGGACGTTCTGTTTTGTGGGCGGTTACGACCCCGAAACCGAAACCTTTACCGAGGAGTCCGACCACGCCATTGATTACGGTATCGACTTCTACGCCCCGCAGACGATCCTCTCCCCGGACGGACGCCGTATTATGATCGGCTGGATGCAGAATTGGGACACGTGTAATTTACACGTCAAGTCCACCCCGTGGTTCGGACAGATGACCTTGCCGCGTGAGCTGAGCGTGAAGAACGGGATTCTGTACCAGACGCCCATCCGGGAACTGGAACGCTTGCGCCGGGACGAAGTCACGTACGAGAACGTGACGGTGGAAGATGAGGAAATCTTTCTCCCGGGCGTGGCCGGACGGCTGGTCGATTTGGAAGTTACGGCGGAGCCGGACCCGGACGCCCCGGTATACAACCGCTTTGCGTTACGGTTCGCCAAGAACGAACAGTTCCGGAGCGCGGTCAGTTTCCGTCCGCACGAGGCGACGCTGAAAGTGGACCGCAAATTTTCAGGGTCGCGCCGCGCGATTATCCACCAGCGCCGCGCGTACGTGCCGCACAAGGATGGCAGAATCAAACTGCGCCTGATTCTGGACCGTTACAGCGCGGAAGTATTCGTGGACGATGGCGCAAAGGTGATGACGTTCACCATCAACACGGACCTGAACGCCGAGGGAATTTCCTTCTTTGCGGACGGGAAGTTACATCTCAATATCAAGAAGTACAACCTCTCCGAATCCTGAAACGGCGCGGACCTTACCCGGCTTTGGGTGAAGGTCCGCGCCGTTTTGTCATGGCAACGCCCAAGGAATTTCCGCGGCGCCGGACGCGCGTAAAAAGGCGTTGGTCCGGGAAAACGGACGACTGCCCAGAAACGCCGGAAGCGTCTTTGTCCCCCGGCACGCCCCCAGCGGGGAAGGGTGACTGGAATAAATCACGCGTTTGTACGGGTGGCGCGAATACAGTTCTTCCAGCGCCTCCGCCTGTCCCGGCGTCAAAACTTTGGTGTTGTCCGGGGAATCGGGACGCACAGAGGTTGCAAAACTCGCCCATTTCGCGGCCTTCTGCGCGTGCTTTCCCCACAGCAGAAACATGATCGGCTGAGGGAATTTCACACAGGCGCGTAAGACGTCCTCCGCGATGTTCTGCCAGCCCCAGTCGGCGTGACTGCCCGCCGTGCCCGCCCGTACGGTCAGAATCGTGTTGAGCAACAGTACGCCCGCTTCGGCCCACGGCGTCAGGTCCGGTTCCGTGGGCATGGGACAGCCAATGTCCGCGGACAGTTCTTTGAAGATGTTCCGCAGAGATGGCGGAATCTGACAGCCGCGGTTGGCCGAGAACGCCAGCCCGTTCGCCACCCCGGGCGTATGGTACGGGTCCTGCCCGAGAATCACACAGCGTACGTTATCGGGCGGCGTGAGTTCCAGCGCGCGGAAAATCAGCTCCTGCGGCGGGAGTACGGTTTCCCCGGCGGCGCGGCGTTCCTCCGCGTACTCCAACAGATACGCCGTGTGACGCAGCGTCAACGGCTCCATGAACGCCGCCCACGCTTCCGGAATGCCGTTACGTTTCATAGTCGGGGATGTCGTCAAACAGGACGGGAATCCGGGCGCGGAAGTCGCGCAAAAGCGCGGAGGCGGTCTGCCGCATTTGGGGATGTGCGGCGGGGGCGGTACGGAGCCGGAAGAAGTGCCGCCACTCCCGTAAATTCATGGTCACGACAAGTTCCGTTTTCAGACTGTTCGGAAGGATGCTCCGGGCCTCCTGCGGCTGCGCGCCGAGTTCCAGCAGACGAAAATAGTCCCGTTCCACGGCCTCCATGGACGCCTTCCAGACCGCGAAGGCGGGGCTGTCCTCCGTCCAGAAACACGGACGAATCAACGTCAGCTCGTTGCCGAACTTGTCCTGACTGTAGTTACAGTAACGCGTGCTCTCCTGACTGTAGCTCGCAATCCGGTGGCGGACAATCTCGTGACTGACGCCCCGGTCACAAATGACCAGTACGCTGACTTTTTCGTGTTCAATGACGGACTCGTGTCCGCGCGCGATCAGGTTTTGCAGAAACTTCCGGTAGGACGTATCGGAAATGTTCCCCTCGCTCTTGTAGCAGATACGCCCCATCCGTTCGATATTCCGTACCATGGCAAGCCCGTCAAAGGCTTCCAAGAACTCGTGGGACGGTTCTATGATTCGCAATGCTGTTCCGCTCCTTTCCGGATTAACGGGGACGATTTCTCGTCCCCGCTGGCTGATTATTTGGACAGGTCCGCCGCGAGCGCGTCCGCCAACGCTTCCACGTCCGCTACGTTCTGTTCCCGGCAACTGGAATTGATCGTTACGCTGATGTCGTCATTCAAGAGGGTCATTTTCTTCATGCCGGAGAGGGCTTCCTTCATGAGCTTTCCGGACTGAATCGCCCACGAACCGTTCTCAATAATGGCGCAGGTCCGGTTTTGGAGGTTCAGGGCCTTCATGTCGGCAAGGAAATTGTGCATGGGCGGGAAAATGCCCAGATTGTACGTCACGGACGCCAGCACCAGATGACTGTACTTGAACAAATCGGAAATCAGGTAGCTGACATGGGTGCCGGACACGTCATACATACGCGTATTGGTAACGCCCTTTTCGGCGAGTTTTGCGGCGAGCAGTTCGGCGGTGTTCTCGGTGTTGCCGTACATGGAGGCGTAAACGATCATGACGCCCTTCTCTTCCGGCTCGTACGCGCTCCAATGCCGGTACTTGTCTAAAATATAGCCAAGGTCCTTACGCCAGACGGGACCGTGCAGCGGGCAGAGGTATTGAATGTCGATTTTCGCGGCCTTTTTGAGCACGGCCTGTACTTGCGGGCCGTACTTGCCCACAATGTTCGTATAGTACCGGCGGGCATCGTCAATCCATTCGCGGTCAAAGTCGAATTCGTCCGCGAAGAGTTTGCCGTCAAGGGAGCGGAAGGAGCCGAACGCGTCCGCGGAGAACAGCACGCCGTTGGTCGTGTCAAAGGTCATCATGGCTTCCGGCCAGTGGACCATGGGGGCCATCACGAACGTGACGGTATGTTTGCCGAAAGAGGCCGTGTCGCCCTCTTTGACTTCCCGGATGTGGTCGCCGTTGAGCGGATAGCCGAAGTTACGCAGAAACAGGGCGGCTTTGGGCGTCATAATCATTTGGACGTCCGGCCAGCGGAGCAGGATTTCTTCCAGAGACGCGGCGTGGTCGGGTTCGACATGGTTGACAACCAGATAATCCAGCGGACGGCCGTCCAGCACGGCCTTGACGTTCTCCACAAACTGACGCCCTACGGCCCAGTCGGCGGTATCGAACAGGACGGTTTTTTCGTCCAGCAGGACATAGGCGTTATAGGACACGCCGTGATAAAGGGGATGGATATTCTCAAACAGGGCAAGGCGTCTGTCATTGCCGCCCACCCAGTACAGGTCATCCGTCACCTTGCGATAGCAGTTCATAGCAGTTCCTCCGTTTCTTTACTCGCGCCCTCCCGGCATTTCTTGCATATATTCCAACGGAAATGGCGGTTGCGCAATCGGTTTCATGGCAATCGACATCAGTTTCAAAGGGTTGTCGTCCGCGGCGATCCGGTTGGACGAGAGCGCCCCGCAACGGCGGCAACGGTGAATAATGGCCCATTCCCCGCCCTTGCGTACCCATACCGCGACAGGCTCCATAATGCCGCCGCAGTCGGCGGCCCGGTCCCCCGGCTCTATGTCCAGATGGACGCTGTGCAGGCAGTTCGGACAGTGGTTCCGGTGTCCGCTTCCGGCCCCGTCCGGAAAGACGGTCCGGCCGCACGCCTTGCAAGTGAAAGTTTTGTCACACGGATGGGTCTTGTAGTAACCCTTTTCGTACTGTCTCCGTTTGTTCTCACGGTTCATGGGATGATTCCTCCTGAAAGTTCGTTGTACGCTTCCGGGAGGTTCGCGCGGACCTCCCGGTCAGCGCACAAGTCCCAAACCGTTATACCGCTTGCGTGTCAAAAAAATCTTCTCCTTCTTTCGCTGATTGGGATTCCGTTCGTACGGAATTACACCTCAATTTCAAGGAAGCTGTCCGTAGCCTCTCCGCAGTGCGGACACGTCCACCCGGCGGGCAGGTCCTTGAACGCGGTCCCCGGCTTGACCTCGTTTTCGGGGTCGCCGCGCAACGGGTCGTACTCGTTGCCGCAGCCCGTGCAGACGTAGTATTTTTTCGGCGCGTAGGGCTTTTTGGGGGCCACGCGTTTCATCTTGACCATGGGCGGGGCGGGCTGTTTTTCGCCGGTGTCCAGCGCGGCGGTCAGGAGCGGCAGAATTTCCTTGACATCGCCCACAATACCGTAATCGCAGTTCTTAAAGATTTTGGCGTTGGGGTCGTTGTTAATCGCCACGACATAGGCGGCGTCCTTGATTCCCTTCAGGTGCTGGACCGCGCCGGAAATGCCGCACGCGATATAAAGATTGCCGGTGAATTTCTGTCCGGACATTCCGACATAGCGGTTGAGCGGGACGTACTGAAGCGTTTCGGCGACCGGACGCGAAGAGCCGACGGCGGCTCCGGCGGCGCGCGCGAGGTCCTCAATGAGCTTCATGTTTTCGCGTTCGCCGATTCCCTTGCCCGCGCTTACCACGCGTTCCGCCTGTACAATGGGGGTATCGGCGGGAATGCCAACGGTAAAGTCGTGGCCGTCCTTTTTGAGCGCGGCCACGAGGGCCGCCACCTTGTTCTGTGCGGAACCGTCCTTGAAGAGGATCTTCTTCCGGATACCGGAATCGGCCTGACGCTGTACGGGGGCCGCGGACGCCTTCCCCGCCTTGCCGAGAATATGCGCGGAAATGACCACGCGCTGTATTTCATTGGTGCCCTCATAGATGGTCGTAATTTTCGCGTCGCGGTAGAAGCGTTCGACCTCCATGCCCTTCATGAACCCGGCGCCGCCGAAAATCTGCATGGCGTCGTTCGTGACTTCCAGCGCGATATCGGACGCGTACTGTTTGGCCATAGCGGCTTCCATGCCGTAGGGGGCGTGGGCCTGTTTGAGTTCCGCGGCGCTGTAGACGAGGAACCGCGCGCAACGCAGTTTCGTGGCCATGTCGGCGATTTTGAACGCTACCGCCTGTTGCTGACAGATGGGGCGTCCGAACTGGACCCGCTCTTTGGAATACTCAACGGCGGCCTCATAGGCACCCTGCGCGATACCCAGCGCCTGCGCCGCGATTCCAATTCGTCCGCCGTCCAGCGTGGACATGGCGATTTTAAAGCCCATGCCCTCTTTCCCCAGAAGGTTTTCTTTCGGAACCTTGACGTTGTTGAAATTCAGCTCACAGGTAGCCGAAGAGCGGATGCCCATTTTGTCGTAATGGTCGCCAAACGTGAAGCCTTCCCAGCCCTTTTCGACAATCAGCGCGGAAATGCCCCGTGTGCCGATTCCGGGCGTGGTGACGGCAAAGACAACGTACGTGTCGGCCTCCCCGCCGTTGGTGATGAAAATCTTGTTGCCGTTGAGAAGGTAGTAGTCCCCGCGGTCCTCCGCGGTGGTTTCGGTGCCTCCGGCGTCGGAACCGGCGTTGGGTTCCGTGAGGCCGAACGCGCCGATTTTCCGTCCGGAACAGAGGTCGGGCAGATACTTCTTTTTCTGTTCCTCCGTGCCGAAAGCGGCGATGGGGTACGTACCGAGGGACGTATGGGCGGAGAGGATGACGCCGGTCCCTCCGTCCACGCGCGCGAGTTCCTCCACGGCGATGGCGTAACTGAGGACATCCGCCCCCGCGCCGCCGTACTCCGTCTCATAGGGAAGGCCCATCAGGCCGAGTTCGCCCATTTTGCGCACGGCGTCGCGGGGAAACTCATTGTTCTTGTCGAGGGAAAAGGCAATGGGTTTGACTTCCGCCTCCGCGAAAGCGCGTACTTTCGCGCGCAACTCCTCATGGGCCGGCGTTGTTTGATAGAGCATACGGTGCCTCCTTTTCAACAAGTGACTTGTGATTCTGAGGGTACGCTAACTACCGATAGAATAGCGGAAAACGGCGGATTTGTCAATGACAATTCCGCCGCGGCGAAAAAAGGGACTTGCCAAACCCGGGCGGACACGCTACAATGGCTTCGCCGCGGCCGGCATACCATCCAAGGGGGCATTTTATGGCATTAGCGTTCCTTTTCAATGACTTTATTCTCTTCAGCGTACTGGGCTGGATGTACGAGTGCGTTTACTGCACCGTCCGCACGGGACATTGGCAAAACAGGGGCTTTCTCTTTGGCCCGATTTGTCCCATTTACGGCGTGGGCGCGTTACTGATTCTGTGCGCTTCCCTGTACGTGTCGGCGCTCCCGGCCGGACAGGTTCCTTTATGGCAACTGGGCCTGTTGTTCGCCGCGGGCAGCGCGGTACTGGAATACTGCGTATCATGGGGCCTTGAACGCCTGTTTCACGCCCGATGGTGGGACTACAGCGATATGCCGTTGAATTTACACGGCAGAATCTGTCTGCCCGCGTCCGTGCTGTTCGGGCTGATGGGAATTCTGGTCTTCCGCTACGTTCTGCCGCTGATAAACGCCGTACAGCCCGGACTGCACCCCGTTCTGAGCGAAGGAATCGCGCTGGGTATGATGGGCCTGTTCGGCGCGGATATCGCGTTGTCCGTGGCGTCCATGAGCGCCTTACTGGAAACGCTGGAAGGCGTGGAAAACAGTATCAACGCCAAGATGGAAGACAAAGTGCAAAGCGCCAGACAGATTCCAATGAAAGTCTCCCACGCGTCGGAGATGGCGAGAAACGCCGTATCGGAAAAGACCGTGGACACGGTTTTGCATGCGAAAAACGCCGCCGTTTACGCTTTGCAACGGCGCCATTTACGCAACATCCAAAAATTCGCCCAAAAGGGACACGCGCGCTCCGCGGATTACCTCCGGCGGTTCCTCCGCGGAAAGGAGCGCGGCAAATGAAACTCTCCCCGGCGGAACAGGCGCGCTTTGTGGCCCTTGCCAAAAACATCACGGAGCGTCCGGTCTATCAGACGTTGAAGTCTTTCACACAGCACGGCTCTGTGACGACCTATCGGCACTCGCTCCATGTCGCCTTATGCGCCTTCCGGCTGAACATCCGGCTTCACGTCCGCGCGGACGAGCGGGAACTTGTCGAGGCCTGTCTGCTCCACGACTTCTACCTCTACGACTGGCACACCAAGGGCGACAAACTGCACGGGTACCATCACCCCAAAATCGCCGCCGAACGCGCAAGACGCTACTTTGCCGTCCCGGACCGGGTCGCTTCCGCGATTCAAACGCATATGTGGCCCCTGACGCTGTTTCACGTTCCGCGGAACCGTACCGCGTGGCTGCTCGCGGCGGCGGACAAAATCTGCGCCGTACAGGAAACGCTGGACCGCGGACGGAACCGGCGCAGCGGCCCGTTTTTCACAGGATTTGGAAGGCCCGGGCCGCTTGGCGCGGTCAAATCTGTGGAAAATGACGGGAAATGGAATCGAAAGAACGGTTGACTGTCACGGAAAAATCCCTATAATAAGGGGGAAACCCCAGTAAAGAGGAGGGAAGCGTATGGAAAAGGGCTGGCTGGTCCTGCAAGACGGACAGGCGTTCGAGGGCTTTCGCTTCGGCGCGGAAAGGGATACCGTGGGGGAACTCGTGTTTACAACGGGCGTTGTCGGCTACGTGGAGACCCTGACCGACCCCAGTTACGCCGGACAGATTGTCATGCAAACCTATCCGCTGATCGGCAACTATGGCGTCATGCGGGCGGATTCCGAAGGGGCCTGCGCGCTCAAGGGCTACATCGTGCGGGAGTGGTGCGATGCGCCGTCCAACTTCCGCACGGACTGCGATTTGAACGCGTACCTGAAGGAACAGGGCATTCCCGCGCTGTGCGGACTGGACACCCGCGAGCTGACCCGTATCATCCGGGACAACGGCGTCATGAACGCTATGATTTGCAGTACGCCTCCCGCGGACCTGTCGGCGGTCAAGGCCTATCGTGTCAAGAACGCCGTGCGGGGCGTGACTTGCGCGGAGATGTCGATACATCCCGCGGAAGGGGAACAGCGTTTCCGCGTGGTCCTGATGGACTACGGAAGAAAGCGGAGCATTGCGCGGGAGTTACAGCGTCAGGGTTGTGAGGTAACGGTACTCCCGGCCACCGCGGCGGCGGAGGACGTGTTGAATCTGCGTCCGGACGGCGTCATGCTCTCGAACGGTCCCGGGGACCCCGCCGAAAACGTCTGGGAAATTGAGCAGATACGGAAACTGTTAGGAAAGGTGCCGATTTTCGGGATCTGTCTGGGCCACCAGTTGACGGCGCTGGCCGCGGGCGGGCGGACGTATAAACTCAAATACGGCCACCGCGGCGCGAATCAGCCGGTACGGGAGACCGCCGCCCCCGGACGGACCTATATCACCAGTCAGAACCACGGTTACGCCGTGGACGCCGAAAGCGTCAAGGCGGGGCGGGTGTCGTTCGTCAACGCGAACGACGGTTCTTGTGAGGGAATCGACTATCCGGATTTGGGCGCGTTCACGGTGCAGTTCCATCCGGAGGCGCACGGCGGCCCCGGGGACACCAAGTTTCTGTTTGAAAAGTTCGCGGCGTTGTGTGAAAGGCGGTGAGCGGGAATGCCGTTAGATAAGAGTATCCGGAAGGTACTGGTGATCGGCTCCGGCCCGATTGTGATCGGACAGGCCGCCGAATTCGATTACGCCGGGACACAGGCGTGTCGGGTCCTGAAAGAAGCCGGCGTGGAGGTCGTGCTGTGCAACTCCAACCCCGCCACGATTATGACCGACCAAGCCATGGCGGACGCGATTTATCTGGAGCCGCTGACGCTGGAGTCCATCCGGCGCATTATCCGGAAGGAACGTCCCGACGGTATGCTTGCCTCTCTGGGCGGCCAAACCGGCCTGACCATGGCCATGCAGCTGGACAGGGAAGGCTTTTTGGAGGCCAACGGCGTACGCCTGCTGGGTACCAGCGCGGCCGCGATTTCCAAGGCCGAGGACCGCGAACTGTTCAAAGAGGCTATGGCCGAAATCGGACAGCCGGTCGTGGCGTCCGACATCGCCGGAACCGTGGACGGCGCGCTGGAAGTCGCCGAACGCATTGGCTACCCGGTGATTGTGCGTCCGGCCTTCACGCTGGGCGGTACCGGCGGCGGCGCGGCCGCGTCCCCGGAGGAATTGCGCGCCATTGCCCGTATCGGCCTCGACGCTTCCCCGATACGTCAGATTTTGATTGAACGGGCTATTTTTGGCTGGAAAGAAATCGAGTTCGAGACCATGCGCGACGGCATGGGCAACGTCATTGCCATCTGCTCCATGGAGAACGTGGACCCGGTGGGAATCCACACGGGCGACTCCATTGTTGTGGCCCCAACGCAGACACTGGCCAATCAGGAATTCCAGATGTTGCGTACCGCTTCCCTTGAAATCGTGGCCCATCTGGGGATTGTCGGCGGGTGTAACTGTCAACTGGCCTTGAATCCGGAGAGTTTCGAGTACGCGGTCATTGAAGTGAATCCGCGCGTGTCGCGTTCGTCCGCGCTGGCGTCCAAGGCCACCGGCTACCCGATCGCGAAAATGACAACGAAAATCGCGCTGGGCTACACGCTGGACGAAATCAAGAACGATATCACGGGGAAAACCTGCGCCTGTTTCGAGCCGACCGTAGACTATATCGTGTGTAAAATGCCCAAGTGGCCCTTTGACAAGTTCGCGGACGCCTCCCGGAAACTGGGAACGCGCATGAAGGCCACGGGGGAAGTCATGTCGATTGCGCCGTGCTTTGAAATGGCGCTGATGAAGGCGGTGCGCGGCGCGGAAATCGGTATGGACACGCTCAACCGGAAAGCGGAGGACGAGGACGTGCCCATCCGGGAACGCCTGCAACGCGTGGACGACCATCGGCTGTTTACGATTTTCGAGGCCCTGAAAAAAGGCGTGTCCGTGGATGAAATCTACGACATTACGAAAATTGACCGCTGGTTTGTGTCGAAAATCAAGAAGTTGGCGGACTTTGAGCAGTCCCTGACGCCCGGGACCCTGACGCCCGAGCGGTACGCGGAGGGGAAACGCTTAGGCTACCCGGACGAAACTTTGTTGCGCCTGACCGGGGCGGCGGCGTTGCCGGAAGCGCCCAAACGCGCCGTTTACAAAATGGTCGATACCTGCGGCGCGGAGTTTGACGCCGAAACGCCGTACTTTTACTCGTCTTTTGACAAAGTCTGCGAGAGCCGGACCTTCCCCCGTTCGGGCAAGCCCGTCATTATGGTGCTCGGCTCCGGACCGATCCGTATCGGACAGGGAATCGAATTCGATTACTCCTCCGTTCACTGCGTCTGGACGCTCAAAGACCTTGGCTACGAGGTGGTCATTGTCAACAACAACCCGGAGACGGTTTCCACGGACTACGACACGGCCGACCGGCTTTATTTTGAGCCGCTCTTCCCGGAGGACGTCATGCACATCATTGACGTGGAAAAGCCGGTGGGGGTCGTGGTGGCCTTCGGCGGACAGACGGCCATCAAACTGACGCGTTTTCTGGACAGTCACGGCATCCGCATTTTAGGCACGTCCGCCGAATCCATCGACATGGCGGAGGACCGCGAACGGTTTGACGCCCTTCTGGAAAAGTTTAACATCAAGCGTCCGCAGGGCCGCGCCGTCAAGGGCATGGAGGAAGCGTTACGGGCGGCGGAGGAACTGGGCTACCCGGTGCTGTTGCGTCCGTCCTACGTCATTGGCGGCCAAAACATGGTAATCGCGCACAATGAATATGACGTGCGGACCTATATGGAAATCATCCTTGCCGGCAAGATTGAAAATCCCGTGCTGGTAGACCAGTACCTGATGGGTACGGAACTTGAGGTGGACGTTATCTCCGATGGGACGGACGTCCTGATCCCGGGCGTCATGCAGCACATTGAGCGCACGGGCGTGCACAGCGGCGACTCGATTGCCGTCTATCCGCCGTTCTCCATCCGGGACCGGATGTTAAAGACCATTGTCGACTGTTCGGAGAAACTGTCGCTGTCGCTGGGGACAAAGGGCCTGATTAACATTCAGTACCTGATTTATCAGGGGGAGTTGTACGTCATAGAGGTGAACCCGCGCGCGTCCCGGACGGTGCCGTATATCTCGAAAGTGACGGGCGTCCCGATGGTGGACCTTGCAACGCGCGTCATGGTCGGGGCGCCGCTGGCGTCCTTGGGGTACGGTACGGGTCTGTACCGTCAGCCGCCGTACGTGGCGGTGAAGGTGCCGGTGTTCTCGTTTGAGAAAATCCCGTCCGCGAACGCCGCGCTGTCGCCGGAGATGAAGTCCACGGGCGAGGTACTCGGACTGGGCAAGAGTATGCAGGAGGCCTTGTTCAAGGGTCTGCTTTCGGCGGGTTACAAGATTGAGAAGCACAGTCACGCGGGCGTACTGATTTCGGTCAACCGCCGCGACCAGCCGGAAATTGTCAACATTGCGCGGAAACTGGACGAAATGGGCTTCCGCCTGTACGCAACGGACGGAACCGCCCGGGAGATTATGCGTCTGGGCACGGACGTGGAGATTGTCGGCAAGCTGGGCAAGGACAACCGCGTGTTCCGGTTATTGGAAGAGGAAAAGATCGACTATGTCATCCTGACGGGTTCCACGGAGCCGGAGTATATTAAAGACTTTATCCGTCTGAACCGGCGTTGCGTACAGTTAGGGGTGCCGTGCCTGACCTCTCTGGACACCGCCAACGCGCTGACCGACATTCTGGCCTCCCGCTACACCCAGAAAAATACGGAACTGGTGGACATCTGCCGTCTGCGTCCGAAGCGGGAGAAACTCCGCTTCTCCAAGATGGAAACCTGTGGGAACGACTACATCTTTTTGGAGAACTTCCACGGGGAGATTACCAGTCCGGAGTCGTTGTGCGTGCCGCTGTGCGACCGCCATTACGGCGTAGGCGCGGACGGTATCATCTTAATGGAGCCTTCCGGCAAGGCGGACGCGAAAATGAGAATGTTTAACGCGGACGGAAGCGAAGGCCTGATGGCCGGTAACGCCCTGCGCTGTATGGCAAAGTACCTTTACGACAACGAAATTTCAAAGGGCGACGTGGTAAAGATTGAGACCGCCGGAGGCGTCAAGAGCGTGCGCGTGTACACGGTCAACGGAAAAGTGACTTCCGCGTCCGTGGACATGGGACAGGCGGCGTTGGACGTGTCCGGACTGCGCCTGACGATTCCGGAACCCGTGGTAGTCGACTACCCGGCCCGTATCGGCGGAAAGGAATACCGCATTACCTGCGTAGACGTGGGGAACCCCCACTGTGTGGTGTTCTGCGAGCGCGTGGACAGCGTGGACGTGTCGCGCGTGGGTCCTCAGTTCGAGTATTCGCCGCTCTTCCCGGACCGTATCAATACGGAGTTTATCCGGGTCGTGAATCCGCGTACGATAAAAATGCGCGTCTGGGAGCGCGGAAGCGGGGAAACCATGGCCTGCGGTACGGGGGCGTGCGCGGCGGTGGCCGCGGCGATTGCCAACGGACTTTGCGAAAAGGGCACGGACGTTACGGTCCGCGTACGCGGCGGGGACTTGATCGTCAACTGCACGGACGAACGGGCCATTCTGACCGGCGACGCCAATCTGGTCTACACGGGCGAAATCGAATACTGACAAAAGAACGCGCCGGAACGGGTTCCGGCGCGGTTTCTATGAAAAGCGTTCAGGCCTGTTTGGCCAGTTCGGTCAGGCGCGTGAACGCGCCGGGGTCGCTGATGGCCATTTCCGAGAGCATTTTCCGGTTCATCTCCACGCCGGCCTGTTTCAGCCCGTGCATGAACGTGGAGTAGTTCATGCCGTTGAGCTTGCAGGCGGCTGAGATACGCGTAATCCACAGAGAGCGGAAGTCGCGTTTTTTGAGCTTCCGGCCCGTGTAGGCGTAGCTCAGGGACTTCATGACGGCCTGATTGGCAACGCGGAAATGTTTCGACTTGCTGCCCCAATAGCCCTTGGCCAGCTTCAGTATCTTCTTTCTTCTCTTGCGCGACATCATCGCGCCCTTGACTCTTGCCATGGTGGTACCTGATTCAAAAAACGTAGTCAAACGATATAAAACATATTCAATGAATACGTTTTTGCTTTTTCCCGCTTCAAAACCTGCCCTGCTTCCTGAAAGTTTCCTTTACAGTACAACAGTTTGTTTGACAGTCCACGGGCGTAAATTCCCGACAATCCATCGGTATTAAGCCAAAACGTATTGCGTTGTATCGCGGATGTTCAAAGCCGCGTTCAAGTCCCTGTCCATCCGCTTTCCGCAACCTTCGCAGACATAAGAGCGGTCAGAAAGTTTCAAGTCCGCTTTCAGCGTTCCGCAGAAATGACAGGTCTTTGAGCTTGGATACCATCTGTCAACAATGTGAAGCGGAATCCCATAGACTTTGCATTTCCATGCAAGAAAATTCCGGAATCCGTAGAAATCCTGTTGCGCCACGGCTTTTGACAAATGGCGGTTCTTCATCATACCGCGAACGTTCAAATCCTCAACCGCTATAAACTCCGGCTTGGCTTTCACCAGAGCGGCGACCGTTTGCCGTATGGAATCTTTGCGGATACAGTCAAGGCGATAGTGGAGCTTTTGAACTTTCAGACGTTGCTTGTTATATCGTTTGCTTGAATCTTTTCCTTTCTTGGAATTTTTCTTCCGGCTTTCGCGTTTTCTCGAAAGCCGCCGCTGTTCCCGTTTGAGCCTCTTTTCCAGTTTCCCGACTTTGCGCGTCCGGTTGACGTTGGGAAATTCGCGCCCATCGCTGACAACCGCGAAAGACTTGATTCCCAAATCAACGCCAATTCCTTCCGTTTCCCGCCTGACGGGTTCCGGGTCAGGGGCTTCCACTAACACGGAACAAAAAAAGCGTCCAGCGTGCAAGGAAATACTGCCGGAATGAATCGCGTTTGCCTCCGTTGGAAAATATCCGTACTCTTTCAGCGCGAGCCATCCGAGACCGGGGACCTTGATTTTATGTCGCTCGCAGACAATCGGCTGTTTCGCGCCGTTTCTCACAAAGTAATAGGACGGCTCCCTGACGCCTTTCTTCTTGAAGTTCGGATGGGCGGCAAGTCCTTTGAAGAAACGCTGATACGCCGTATTTGCGTTGATGATGGCCTGTTTTACCGCTTTGGCGTAGGTTTCCTTTATCCAGACTTTATCCGGATTTTCGGAAAGATACGCGTGATTCAGCCACAGGGAGAAGTCATAAGCGTCCATGTACTTTTGCCCTTCCCGATACCGTTTATCGGCTTCCGCTAAAAACAGGTTATAGACAAATCTGAACGTCCCGATTGCCTTGAACAGCGCAACGCGCTGTTCCGGCGTGGGCTTTACCTCTGTTTTCAGGCTCTTGAACAAGGCTCTTATTCCCCCTCCGATCATGAATATATTTGAATATTTATGACCGCGTTTGTTCATATTTTCGATTGCTTAACATCGCCTCCTCACATACTCCGCGCCTTACTTGTAGGGAATCATTCTGCGGATCGCGTCCACGTTTGTGGCGTCCGCGTACCCGCCGGCGCGGAGGCGGCGTGTCCGTTTGGTGTCTTTTTTGGTCAGGATATGGCTTTTATAAGCCTTCGCGCGCTTGATTTTGCCGGTCTTTGTGAGGCTGAATCTCTTTTTCGCGCCGCTATGGGTTTTCAGTTTTGGCATAGTGACTGCTCCTTCCGTGATTCCACGTGCCGCGGCCCCGCGGGTTACTTGCCGACTTTCGGGGAAAGGAAAATGGACATCATCCGACCTTCGAGCCGTGCGGTTCTTTCCAGATTGGCGGCATCGGCGCACTGTTCGGCGAACTGGTTGAGAAGGTCCCTTCCGATATCCGTATGGGCCATCTCCCTGCCCCGGAACCGGACGGAAACCTTGACGCGGTTGCCATCTGCAATGAACTTCCGGGCGCTTTTCAATTTTGTGTTAAAATCGCCTGTGTCAATGCCCGGAGACATACGGATTTCCTTGATTTCCACCTGATGCTGGTTTTTCCGGGCCTCTTTTTCCCGCTTGCTCTGTTCAAAGCGGAACTTGCCGTAATTCATCAGCTTGCAGACCGGCGGTTTTGCCTGCGGCGAGATTTTCACCAAGTCAAGGTCCTGTTCCTCGGCAATCCGCAGGGCCTCCGCGGAAGACATAATGCCCAACTGCTCGCCATCGGCGCCAATCAGGCGGACTTCCCTGTCACGGATATCCTCATTGAGTTCATGCACTTGCTTGCTAATGGCCGAAGCGCCTCCTTTCTATATGACAAAACGCAGATACCGCTTCCGGCATCCGCGCGTCAAATGACCGCCGGGGAAGGCCGCGCCGTGTCCGGACGGCGCGGGAAATCCCGCGTACGCCGCGCCCGTACGGCACGACGGAGAGTCAGTCGAACGATATAAACCTCTTTGCCAACGGCTGGAGGTGGGCCGGACGCCATCCGCCACTTTGTTTTGTGGGGGGATTTTAACATTTTCACGCGGATTTGTCAAGCGGCGCGCGCCGTTTCGGCGTTTTGACGAAGAAAGGGCACGCCCCTTGACGCAAGTTTGACAATTTGGTATAGTACCGTAACCAAAATCGGACGGAGGAGAAACTATGAGAAACGCCGTTTTGTACGTACATGGAAAGGGCGGGAGCGCGGACGAGGCCGCGCGTTACCGGGACCTGTGCCCGGACTGCCACGTGTCCGGGGTCCCGTACCGGGGCGTCACGCCGTGGGAGACCAAGGGCGAAATACGCGCCGCGTACGATGACTTGCTGGACAGATTCGGACGCGTTTCCGTGATTGCCAACAGTATCGGGGCGTACTTCACGATGAACGCGTTACAGGAGACGCGCGTTGAGCGGGCGTTGTTTATTTCCCCGATTGTGGACATGGAGCGGCTCATTACGGACATGATGTCGCGGGCGGGCGTGACGGAGGCCGAACTGCAGGCCCGCGGGAACGTTGACACGGAATCCGGGCAATTATCATGGGAATATCTGCAATACGTCCGGGCGCACGCGCTCCGCTGGACCGCGCCGACATGGATTCTGTACGGCGAACACGATGACCTGACGCCCCGCGATGTGATAGAGTCCTTCGCGGACCGGCGCCGCGCCGCGCTGACCGTCATGGAGGGTGGGGAACACTTGTTCCACACGGAGGCGCAGGAAGCGTTTCTGGGCGACTGGGTGCGGCGGTGTATGGCGTAAGCGGGAATATTTCGCTCCACGCGCGCATAGAGTGTTGGAAACGGCGCGGGGAGGCGGAGAATATGAGTCTGGCACGGACAACGGTCCGGAAGTACGCAAAGCGCGCGCGCAAACGGAGGCGGCGGCAGTTCTGGCAGTTCATGATATGCGGGGCGGCGTTCGTGTCGCTGGTGGCGGCGAAAGTCTACGGACCCGAACACGCCGCGACCTTGCGCCGCGTGCTGAGCGGGGCCATGGACCGGAATATGGACCTTCAGGAAGTGTTTTCGACCGTGGGCCGGACCTTCGCCGGAGAAAACGACCCCGCGCGGGGACTGCGGGAAGTATGGCAGGCCGTGCTTCTCCCGCCGGACGGCGCGGAAACGCTCTCCGAAACCGTCCCGGAAGTCCCGGAGACGCTGACGCCTCATGAATGGTCCGACTCCTTCGGCAACAGCACGGCCTTCGCGTCCCTGTCGGAGCCTTGGCCGGAGACGTCCGGCGCGGCGGTCATCCCGGACCCGCCCTCCGATGGGAGCGCGTTCGACAACACGCATCCGGCGGGACAGGCTTCCGTACTCTACACCGGCCAGAACCTCCCGGAGAACGTTGGGCTGGAACAGGTCCTCTTGAACTTTGACTATCAGTGTCCCGTACAAGGCACGCTGACGTCCGGCTTCGGCTACCGGAAGCACCCCATTGACGGCGCGGAACGTTTCCATTACGGCGTGGACATTGCCGCCGAGACCGGGACCGCCATTGTCAGCTTCGCGGACGGCGTTGTGACGGCCACCGGAGAGAGCACCAGTTTCGGCAAGTATTGCACCGTGGAGCACAGCGGCGGCTTCACCACGTTGTACGCGCATTGCAGCCGGATTACGGCGGCCTCGGGCGCGGCCGTGCGCATGGGCGACAAACTCGCGGAAGTCGGCGCGACCGGACAGGCCACCGGACCGCATTTGCACTTTGCCTTACAGCGGGAAGGCATTTACCTGAATCCCGTTTACTACCTCGCGGGATAGCGCGATATACGAAAGGAGCTTCCAATATGGCACGGGTACGCGTGAACGCTTCCGCGGGATTCTATGTTTTGCTGGTCTGGTTCGCGGCGGTCAACGGGCCGCGGCCGCTTCTGACGGTCCTTGCCGCCGCGCTCGTCCACGAATGCGGACATCTGGCGGCGTTACGTTCCTGTGACGCGCGCGTGACGGCCGTCCGTTTCGGCGTCTGCGGGGCCGTGCTGGAAAGCGACTGCGTCCATCTCTCGTACGGTCAGGAACTGTTCTGCGTCCTTGCCGGACCGGGCGCGAATCTGTTCGCGGCGGCGCTGGTTACGGCGGCGGGGAACCCGTGGCCGGCCTTCACCGGCGCGAACCTGATTCTGTGCGCGTTCAACCTTCTTCCCGTGCGTCCGCTGGACGGGGGCCGCGGCCTTGAACTGCTCCTCTCATGGGCGGCGGGACCGGCGGCGGGGGAGTACGCGGCGCGCTGGGTCAGCGCGGCGGGGGCGTTGGTGCTGGCCTCCGGACTGGTCTATGTCATGCGGCAAAGCGGGGGCAGTCTGTGGCTTTTGCCGGCCGCGGCCGGACTGCTGGCCGTATCCTTCCGGGAATGCGTGGGACGGGCTTAGGACAAAAAGCCCTCCCCCGCGGACGGGAGAGGGCGCGTTACGTTATGCCGGGAAACTGACCGGAGTTCCGATCATCTCCATGCCGGAAAAGGACTTGACCGCGAAGGCCTTCAAGCGCGCGATTTTCCCGCCGGAGTTGTCCACGGGAAGCGTAATTTTCACGGTCGCGCCCACGGATTCTTCCACCGTGGCGTACATCAGGCCCTGATACTGTCCGTTGGCGTCATAGGAAGCGAGAAAGACAATGGGCGTTGCGCCGGAAGCGCGGTTCGTGACGGAGAGCGTTGCGAGGAAAGAACCGCCCGGAACCGCCGTCAGCGGGTTTCCGTCCGTGTCGGAGACGGACAGGGCGTTAATACGGTACGTGGCCTCAACGGACGTGTCAAAGCGCACATTGGCGCTTTCAAGAGGCTGATTCCCGCCGTCAATGCTGATTTCGTTCCAGAGGCTTTCCGGACCCGTGAAATATACGTCTTTCAGCGCGGCGCACCCGGAAAACGCGTTTTCCTCCATAATCAGCACGCTGTCGGGAATTGTGACTTCCGTCAAGGCGGGGCAATCCTGAAACGTACTGGCTTTGATTGCGGACACATTGCCCAGAATTGTCACGCTTTGCAGTTTGTCACATAGGCGGAACGCGCTTACGCTGATATTTTCCACGCTTCGCGGAATGACGATTTTGCTTAAACGGCGACAAGCGCAGAAGGCCTGTTCTCCAATATTAGTCACATTCTCGGATATGGTAAAACTCAGCAGATTTGAGCATTGGAGAAACACATAATCTTCGATACTGGCAACACTGTCAGGGAGCGTGATTTTTGTTAAACTCGTGCAACGCTCAAACGCGCCGGGCTTGATCCTGATAAGACTATCCGGTAAACTGACTTTTGTTAAACGTTCAAGTCCCAAAAAAGCGTTTTCGCCAATACCGGTGATTCCATTACTGACTATCAGGGATGTAATCATGCTGTTATTTGCCATCCATGGAGCGTATGAATAACACACACTGTTAGACCAATATACGCTATAATCCCTCATAATCCCCGTGCCGGAAATGGTCAAGGTTCCTTTGCTGTCCAATGTCCACTGTACCTTGCTTCCTTCCGCGCTACAGTCGCCTTTCTCTACAATGTCGTCCGCCTGCGCGTACGCCGCCAGCCATACCGACAGCATACAGCACACCAAAAGCATAGGGAACAGTCGTTTCTTCATAGCAACTCCTTTCCGTGTCGAAAGTGAACGTGTCCGACAGCCGGGGCCGGGAACGGCGGAAGGTCCCCCCGCCGTACGCCCGTTCCGGTCTGCCGGAAACACAATAACGGCGTTGAGTTCCTACTCAACGCCGCCTCTACAGTCAAGGCATTACCGCATAACCCTATATTTCCCCGCGGCTCGTCCTTGATAAAAAATCGGGCGTACGGGTATAATAGGGCTACGGCGCGATTTATCATAACAAATCGCTGTGTTGAGTGGGTGGTTCACTCGAGACAGGGCCGTTTGGGTCTGCTACACCCGGCGGCCTGCCGCCTTTATCGTGTTTCCGTGTCCCAGTATAGCACAGGCGTTCCGCGATTGCAAGCGTTTTTTTCAAAAAAGTCCTCCCGTATTCCGGAGGGCTTTTCCGCTGCGCCGCGAAAATTTCCCCGTACGCCGAAAATTACTCTTGACAAACGGCGCGTTTTTCGCTATGCTGTCAGCAATCATCATGAAAAACGCGCGGACGGGGAAAAAGCCGTGCCCGGAAGTTTCAGAGAGCCGCCGGTCGCTGTGAGGCGGTACGGAGGGTATCGGCGTCACTGGCCCCTGAGCGGTCCCGCTGAGCCGGCGCGGCGCGCCGGTTAGGCGGGGACGGGTTCCCTCACCGTTACCAAAGAGGCGGGATTCTGTCAGGATTCCGGAAGCGGACAGGCGGAAGCCTGTCAAAAAGAGTGGTACCGCGGGAGCGTCAGTCGCCTTCCGTCTCTTTACACGGAGACGGAGGGCGTTTTGTCAGCCCGCAAAGCCGGACAGGAGGAGTTTTTATGAAGCGCGTCAAAATTTTCGACACCACGCTCCGGGACGGGGAACAGTCGCCGGGTTGCAGTATGAATCTTGCGGAAAAAATCGAGATGGCAAAGCAGTTGGAAAAACTGGGCGTGGATATCATAGAAGCCGGGTTCGCGATTGCCTCCCCCATGGACTTTAAGAGCGTGGAGGCGATTTCCGCCGCCGTGGAACGCTGTACCGTGGCCAGTCTGGCCCGCTGTACCAAGGGCGACATTGACGCCGCGTGGAACGCCGTCAAGGGCGCCAGACATCCCCGGATCCACGTCTTTCTGGCTACCAGCGACATCCATATGGAATACAAGCTCAAAATGACCCGCGAACAGGTCTTACGGCGTATCAGCGATATGACCGCGTACGCCAAGAGCTTTTGCGATGATATCGAGTTTTCCGCCGAGGACGCGTCCCGCTCCGACTGGGCCTTCCTTGCCCAATGCTATACCAACGCCGTACGCGCCGGGGCCACCACGTTAAACGTACCCGACACGGTCGGATACTCCATGCCGCAGGAAATGGCCGCGTTAATCCGCTATCTGAAGGAGCACGTCGAGGGAATCGAAAACACGGACATTTCCGTACACTGTCACGATGATTTGGGGCTTGCCGTTGCCAATTCGCTGGCCAGCATTCAGGCCGGCGCGACGCAGGTCGAGTGTACGGTCAACGGAATCGGGGAGCGCGCCGGGAACGCCAGTCTGGAAGAAATCGTAATGAATCTCCGGGTACGGAAGGATATCTATGACGCCGACACCGCCGTAAATACGAAGCAGATTTACCGCAGCAGCAAACTGTTAAGCAACATCACGGGCGTTGCGATTGCGCCGAGCAAGTCCATTGTCGGGGCGAACGCGTTCGCGCACGAGTCCGGCATCCACCAGCACGGCGTCATTTCCAACGCGCAGACGTACGAAATCATGAAGTCAACGGATGTCGGCATTCCGCAGAATACCATGGTTCTGGGCAAGCACTCCGGAAAACACGCCCTCCGGGAAAAACTCCGTTCCATGGGGTACGACCTCGATGACGCCACGCTGGAAAACGTGTTTTCACGTTTCAAAGACCTCGCCGACAAGAAGAAGAACATCACCGGCTCCGACTTGGAGGCATTGGTCTTACAGGGACAAAATCTGGTCCGTACGGCGGGTTCCTGTCAGTTCGTCAGACACGTGATCAACACCGGAAACGGCCTCCCGAACACGGCCTATGTCAAGTTGGAACGGGACGGGCAAGCCATGGAAGACGTTGCGATTGGGTCCGGACCGCTGGACGCGGCGTTTAAAGCGGTCAACCGGATGTTGAATATGGAAGTGCGTCTGGACAGTTACGGCCTCACGGCCCTGACGGACGGAGAGGACGCCATCGGAGAGGCCATTGTCAAAGTATCCGTGGCGGACGGCGAAAGTTACACCGGTACGGGCCTTTCCACGGACGTAATTGAGGCGTCTATCCGGGCGTACGTGAACGGAATCAATAAAATTATCGAGTCCGGCAACGTCTCGGCGGTGGCGACCGCCACGCCCACCGGCTGGGGCGAGTACGTACTCGCCAGCGACGTGTACTGACCGGCATGGACGAAACGCTTGAAAAATGGGAAGAACGGATTGACGGTCAAGCGGACATGACGGAGGAGGAACGAGCCGAACTTGTCACGGAAATTCGCTGTGCGCTGTTCGATGACCTCTCCATCCGGCTGGAAGATATCTTCTACTACGTGGACTAACAAGGAGGAGTTCTTATGGGAATGACCATGACCCAGAAAATCTTGGCGAAACACGCCGGACTGCCGGAAGTACGCGCCGGACAGTTGATTCAGTCCAAACTTGACCTCGTGCTCGGCAACGATATCACAACGCCCGTTGCCATCAACGAGTTTGAGGCCGCCGGATTCGACAACGTCTTTGACAAGTCGAAAATCGCCCTTGTCATGGACCACTTCGTACCGAACAAGGATATCAAGGCCGCAACGCAGTGCCAGCAGTGCCGCAACTTCGCCCGCCGCTTCGATATCGACCATTACTATGACGTGGGCGCCATGGGCATTGAACACGCCCTTCTTCCGGAACAGGGCCTCGTGGCCCCCGGGGAAGCCGTCATTGGGGCCGATTCCCATACCTGCACCTACGGCGCGCTGGGCGCGTTTTCAACGGGCGTTGGCTCCACCGACATGGGCGCGGCCATGGCCACCGGGGAGACGTGGTTCAAAGTCCCGTCCGCGATTCAAGTTCGCCTGACGGGCAAACTCCGCCCGTACGTCTCCGGGAAAGACGTCATTCTTACGCTCATTGGTCAAATCGGCGTGGACGGCGCGCGCTACCAGTCACTGGAATTCACAGGACCCGGCGTGGCGGAACTGTCGATTTACGACCGCCTGACGATTTGTAACATGGCCATTGAGGCGGGCGCGAAAAACGGGATTTTCCCCGTGGACAAAGTCACCCGCGATTACGTGCGGGACCGTGTCGACCGTCCTTGGACCGCCGTGGAGGCCGACCCCGATGCCGTCTATGAGCGTACGGTCGAAATCGACCTGAACGCCGTGGACTGTACGGTAGCCTATCCCCATCTCCCCGAGAACGCCCACAACGCCCGGGAAGGAGCCGATATTGTCATTGACCAGATTGTAATCGGCTCGTGTACGAACGGACAACTGCCCGATCTGGCGGCGGCGGCGGCAGTTCTGAAAGGCCGTCGTTTGGCGCCCGGTGTCCGCGGCATTGTCATTCCCGCGACCCCGACCGTGTGGCGGGAGTGCGTACGGCGCGGCTACACAGATATTTTCATGGACGCCGGCTGTGCCGTGTCCACGCCGACCTGCGGGCCGTGTCTGGGCGGGTATATGGGCATTCTTGCCAAGGGGGAACGCTGCGTTTCCACGACCAACCGGAACTTTGTGGGGCGTATGGGCCATGTCGAGAGTGAGGTTTATTTGGCCTCCCCGGCCACGGCGGCGGCGTCCGGCGTCATGGGGCACATTGCGCACCCCGCCGACCTGCCCGCGATCAATCCCGTGGGCGGCGGCCTGATGGACAGTTACCGCCTGTCCGGACAGGACGCGCAAAACGCCGATGGCATCGCGCCCCTGATGGGTTCCTATCACATCTGACAAGGAGGGCTATTGCATGAACGCGAAAGGCACAGCGCACAAGTACGGCGACCACGTTGACACGGACGTGATTATTCCCGCCCGTTACCTCGCCACACAGGACCCGAAAGAACTCGCCTCCCACTGTATGGAGGATATCGACAGCGCGTTTCCGTCCAAAGTGCGTGACGGCGACATCATGGTTGCCGGGGCCAATTTCGGGTGCGGCTCTTCCCGCGAACACGCGCCGATTGCGATTAAGGCTTCGGGCGTGTCCTGCGTGATTGCGGCCAGTTTCGCCCGTATCTTCTACCGTAACGCCATTAATATCGGGCTTGCCATTCTGGAATGTCCCGCCGCGTCCGCCGCGATTGCCAACGGCGATACGGTCTCCGTGGACTTCAACACCGGCGCCATCACGGACGAAACCAGCGGACAGACCTTTCAGGCGGAACCGTTCCCGCCGTTCATCCGGGACATGATCGAGAAGGGCGGCTTGATGGCTTCCCTGAAAGCGAAAGCCGGAAAGAAATAAAAACACGTGCTCTATATCCTTCCTATGTGTGTGTCGAGGGAAAGGGGGTGAACGTTTTGACAACTTCCGAGCGTCACGGCGTTATTACGTCTTATGCTGGCCTGTTTCTGTCTCTGATTGCCATTGTCCTGTCTGTCCTTACGATGTATCAATCGCATGTGATGGAAACCCGTGAGATTGTGCAGATTTTGCGGGTGGAAGATGACGGATATTACCATTTTGACGGCGAAAAACTGTTCAAAAACTTTCAGGTAACAGTGGCGAACAATTCCGCGATTTCCACCAGCGTGGTAGAAATTACGATTGAGCGTGACGGAGAAGAAAGAGCTTTTGAAGTTTCCAAGTTGCTGGATATTTTGCCATTGAACATGGAAGCAAATCATACAGAAATGATTACGATTCCATGGGAAGTTGAACTCTCGCCAGAAAATGCTCAGAAAATCAACGAGGTATTTGAACAGGACTCTGACGAAGAACCGTTAAAAGCAGATACTGTCTACCCGTCCAGAGGTATCATACTTGATACAAAGAATATACCAGATGTAACTACTAAAAATGGAGTTACTATATCTGATTGGGCAGGAAATTGTGTGGGTTTAACCTTGTTGCTTGACAATAGTTCTTCAAATGGGGATACTACGTCTATGTGGGCAGGTAATTGTGTAGGCTTAACCATACCATCCACGCAATTTCAGGAAATTCCGTTGTCTATTACAGTATTTACAGCAAAGGATAACCGATTTTCCCTGAAGGGAAAAGACCAAAAACCGGCTATACATTCAGATGAAGGGACTTGGGTAGCAAACCGTATCACAACCGGAGCATTAACTCTTAGTGACTTTATAGACGCATTGAGAATTTCTCAAAGCAGTGATACGGATTCAACTCAAAATGCAGAGTAACACCAATTTGTGGAGGAAAACCAATGGAAAAGACGATAGCGGTCATCCGCGGGGACGGAATCGGACCCGAGGTAATCGGGGAGACGTTAGCCGTTCTTGACGTCATCGCGGAGAAGTTCGGACACAAATTCACGTACAAGGAAGCGCCCATGGGCGGCAACGCCATTGACCGTTTCGGCGTACCCCTGCCTGACGAGAGTTTGCAAACCTGTCTGAACGCCGACAGCGTGCTGTTAGGCGCGGTGGGCGGGCCGAAATGGGACAGTCAGCCTTCCGGCAACCGTCCGGAACGCGGCCTTCTCAAACTGCGCGGCGGTATGAAACTGTATACGAATCTGCGTCCGGCGCGGGTGTTCCCGGAACTCTCCGCCGCCTGTCCGCTCCGGCCCGATATCGCCGCGAAAGGGATTGATTTCGTGGTCGTACGCGAACTGATCGGCGGCGTCTACTTCGGAAAGCACGAGACGTTGGAAGAGAACGGCGAACAAAAAGCGGTCGATATCATGTCCTACGCGGAACACGAGATTCGGCGTGTGGCGCGGGTGGCCTTCGAGATCGCGCGCAAACGCCGCAAACGCGTGACGTCCGTGGACAAGGCCAACGTGCTGGATACGTCCCGCCTCTGGCGGAAGGTCGTAACGGCCCTCGCGGAGGAGTACCCGGACGTGGAACTGCTCCATATGTACGTGGACAACGCCGCCATGCAGATGGTCCGCGACCCCAGCCAGTTTGACGTAATCGTGACGGAAAATCTCTTCGGCGACATCCTCTCCGATGAGGCCAGCCAGATTACCGGCTCCATTGGCATGAACCCGTCTTCCAGCATGGGGGACGGTACGCGCGGACTGTACGAACCGATTCACGGTTCCGCGCCCGATATCGCCGGACAGGACAAGGCAAATCCCATTGGTACGATTTTGTCCGCCGCCATGATGTTGCGCAACAGCTTCGATATGCCCATGGAGGCGGACGCCATTGAAAACGCGGTGGACGCGGTCTTAAAGGCCGGCGCACGCTGTGGGGATATCGCGCGGCGCGGGGAAGCGGTCATTGGATGTAAGGAGATGGGCCGCCGTATCCGGGAGGCCATTGTGAACGGGTGACGGAAGAAACCGGTCCGGGGACTGTGCCCGGGCCGGTTGATGTTTTCGGAAAAGCGGTTGCATTCCCGCGCCCGCTATGCTAAAATATGGCCACGGAATGGGGGCGGCGTCATGGAACGTCTGTGGGAGGAAAAAGAACGCTATGGAAAACTCCATCTTGATATCTACTCTGTGTCTGCGGAAGAAATCTCTCTTTTTATAGAAGATTTCCTTCCGTATGAGCGGCACTATGCTACGCTTACACAAAAGCAGTTGCTTTCTCTGATCGAGGACGCGAACCGGTTTCAATGGGAAGTGCTGGATTTGACCTGTTGCGGTCTGGACACCTTGCCGGATGAAATTGGGAAATTAACTTCTGTACAGCTTCTCGCGCTGGGAAATAACTTTTTTTCTAAAGCGAAAACAGGACGCAATACTTTTACCGTTCTGCCGGACACTATCGCAAAAATGCGGAATCTGGAGGTTCTGGATTTACAAGGAAGTTGCGTTACGTCCCTTCCGCAGTCTATCGGACAGTTATCTAAACTCCGATATCTGGATTTATATGATTCTAAAATCAGAACCTTACCCGACAGCATTGAAAATCTTTCCAGCCTTCGTTCCCTGCATTTGGGCTATTGCCACCTGAAAGAAATTCCCTATGCTCTGGTAAAGCTCAATCTGCCGTTTATTATTGATGATTCCACAGAATACCGCGGCATTAACCTGACGAATGCCACTTTGGACGAGGGAGAGTTAAGCCTTTTCGCGCGGCCGCATGACTTTATAGAGGCGGCTTACCAAAACCGTACAGCGAAACACACAGCGAAGGAGTGCAAGGTCATTTTCCTTGGAGACGGAGCCGCGGGGAAAAGCTGTCTGATTGAGCGTATCGTCACCGGTTCGTTTCCGGAGGAATCCCCGCCTACGGACGGCGTGAAAATGACCAAATGGGAAAAATATCCTGACGGTCGGCCGTTGCTGATACAGGGGGAACCGCTGACCATTCGCTTCCTTGACTTCGGCGGACAGGAGATCATGCACTCCATGCACCGCTGTTTCCTGACGTCCAACACGGTCTATGTCGTGGTCTGCGAGAGCCGCAATGACGCGGAGATTGACCGTGTCGCCGCCCGCTGGATGGAAACCGTCAAGTCTTTCGCCCGCGACTGTCCCGTGATACTGGTCCTGAACAAGTCCGATCTCAACCGCAATGTCGAGGTGAAAGAGCGGGACCTGCAAGCCATTCATAACAAATACCGCCGTATGATCCGCGCTTCCGCCAAAACAGGCGATGGCGTGGAACAGTTGGAGCGTCTCATACTGGCGGAAATCCCGGACTGTCTCCGGAAAATGACGGAAAACGCGGGCTTTCTGGGTCTCAAACAGGAACTGGAAAACATGACGGAGGATTATATTTATCCGGACCGGTTTCAGGAACGTTGTGACCATTATCAGATAGAGGAAAGCCAGCGGACGGAGCTTTTGAACTGGTTTCAAGATTTGGGCGTTGCCTACACGTATACCGCCCTGCTCAGCGAGGTTTACGTTTTAAATCCCGAGTGGCTCACCAACGGCATTTACCGCCTGATTCTGCACACGCCCAAAGGCGGATTCCTTCCGCACAGCGTCATTCGGGAAACTCTGCGCACCCCGGCCCCCGGAGACAACGTACAGGGGAAACGTTACTCTGACCGCGAGATGGGATTTATTTTACAAGTCATGCGCAAGTTCGAGATTTCGCTGGAAGTGGAGCGGGACGTTTTGGAAATGATTCCCTTAAAAATGGAGAAGAACGCCCCGCCGCGCTATCGGGACTTCTCAAAGGCCGATACCCTTCACCTGCGCTGGGAAGCGGGATACCTCCCCAATAACCTGATCCACCGCCTCATGATCCGGAAATACTCCGAAATGGACCGCGAATGTTACTGGCTGACGGGGGCATGGTTCCATAACACGGACTTGGACTGTGAAGCGTTGGCGGAGCTGTCCACGGAAAGGGCGCTGGATGTGTACGTCAGGGGCAAGCACAACGCGCGCGTGTACATGGAGAGTTTCCGGAAAGAGGCGCTGGACATTCTCCGGGCTTTGCATATCGAGGCCAAAGAGTACATCTATTGTACCATAGGCGGACAGGAAGGCCGGATTGGTTATCGGGACGTCCTCAAGCAGTATTTTGACGGAAAAACTGAAATGTACATTCCCGGCATTGACGTCTATCCGCATCCGGGGGAAGTTTTGCGCGAAAATTATGTAACAGTCGAGTACCGCGGGGCAAAATATCCCACGATGAATATCAATCAATACTACGAGGGAGGAACCCATATGAACATCCGTGACGTTGCAAACTCCATTTTCAGTGAAAGCGGCGCCGTCAGCGGCAATACCGTCAATGTCGGCGCGGGGGACCAGAAGGCCGATTTTGACGCCGTGGCCAAAGCCCTTGCGGCTATCAAAATCCCGGACCCGAAAAAGCTGGCCATGCTCAAGAAGCAGTTGGAGGCGTTGTCCAAGGACAGCGACCTTCCGATGACGGCGAAGATGTCTATGACGTACCTTCTCCAAAGCCTGAACGGACTGGACGAAAACTCGCAGGAATCCGGCAACAAAGTCTGGGACGCGCTCAAGCCGTTTATCGGCGACGGCGAAAATCTCTCCGCCACGCTTTCCGTATTCGGCGCGCTCGGCGGCAAACTCTTCAGCATTCTGAAAGCCTTTGTCACGCCCGCGTAAGGGGCCGGCTGGGACGAGCGGCTCCGGACTGTGCCCGGAACCGCTCTCCAATTTCCGGAAAGGGGACAGTATTATGCTCTTGGCGGTCGATGTCGGCAACTCTACCACGTCCGTTGGACTGTTCCGGCCATACCGGGAACTGTGCTTTCTGGCCTCCCTCAATACCGACAGCCGGAAAACCGCGGACCAGATCAGTATTGACCTCATGAACCTGTTCGCGCTCTACGGCTACTCCCATACGGAAGTAACGGGCGCGATTCTGTGCAGCGTGGTCCCGCCGCTCAACTTCATGATGGAAAAGGCCCTCACGCGTCTGCTCGGACACCCGCCCATGGTAGTCGGGCCGGGTATCCGGACCGGCCTGAACATCCGTCTGTCCGTACAGGCGGAGATGGGGGCCGATATCGTGGCGGACGCCGTGGCCGCGCTGGAACGCTTTCAGCCGCCGATCGTCACCATTGACATGGGCACCGCGACCACCATTGGCGTAATCACCGAAGGGCGGACCTATGAGGGCGGCTTACTCCTTCCGGGCGTGCGCGTATCGCTGGAAGCGCTCAGCCACAGCGCCGCGCAGTTGCCGGATATTTCCATTCAGCGGCCCAAGGCCCTGATCGGACGCACCACGGAAGACTGTATGCGTGCCGGCATTGTCTACGGCACGGCCTCCATGCTGGACGGTATCATAGACCGTATCCGGGACGAGTTCCGGGGACGCGCCGTGACGGCGGTCGCCACCGGCGGCAACGCTCCCGTGATTGTGCGTTACTGCCGCAACGAGATCATCTATGACAAGTATCTGCTGATGAACGGCCTTTGGAGCATTTACCAGAAGAACCGTCCGCCGGGGAATCAGGCGAGCGCGGAGCGTTCGTAACTGAGCAGGACGCGGTCGGCAATCAGGGCGATAAACTCGGAATTGGTAGGTTTGCCCTTGGCGTTGCTGACCGTGTAGCCGAAGTATTTTTGCAGGACCTCCAAGTCCCCGCGGTCCCACGCGACTTCTATCGCGTGCCGGATGGCCCGTTCCACGCGGGACGCCGTGGTTTTGTACTGCCGCGCCACCGCCGGATAAAGCACCTTTGTGACGGCGTTGATGGAGTCCATGTCCTCAACGGTCATCATGATGGCCTCCCGCAGATACTGATAGCCCTTGATATGCGCCGGGACGCCGATTTCATGGATGATGGACGTCACCACGCTTTTCAGGGATACGTCATGTTTGGACGGCGTGAGCGTGACCGGACGAAACGCGTAGTGCATCCGGTCCAGCAGGTCCTCGACCTCAAACGGTTTGGGTAGAAAGTAGTTCGCGCCCAGACGGTGGGCCTCTCCGAGTACCGCGTCATTACAGAACGAAGAGTAGATCACTGTTTTGACGCTCTTGTGCTGTTCGCGCAGTTGCTGAAGAATGGACAGGGCGTCTTTCCCGGGCAGCACAGCGTCCATGACCAGAATGTCCGGAGACTTGGACAAAATTTCCTCCAACGCGCTTGTCCCGTTGTCCGCGCAGCCCAGCACGTGAAATTCCCCTGACTCGTTGATTTCATCACACAACATGGCGCGGAACTCGGTATTGGCGTCCGCAAGCAAGACCGTCTTCAACTGTTCCATGATGTTCAGCTCCCTCACAAGCACAGAATTTCTGAAAATACGGAACAGCCACGACAGAAATCGTTGGCCCTTCCTGTTTATCTGTAAAATACCATAAAGTGGCAGAAATTACAAGGTAAAAGCCGAAAATTTTTCAGAAAACTTTTCGACTTTCCTAATTTTTCCTCTCCATAAACCGGATAAAAGCGTTTATTTTTGCTCCTAAAAAGTAAAATTACAGATTTTTCGTCAAGATATTCTAAATACCTTGAAAAATTTCAAAATCCGGCGGCGGGAAATCCGCCGCCGTGCCGTTACATTGCCGCAAGCATACTTTCCACGGAAATGCCATATCCTTTTGTGGGGTCCTGTAAGAGCACGTGCGTGACCGCGCCGACCAAGCGCCCGTTCTGCACAATCGGACTGCCGCTCATGCCCTGTACAATCCCGCCCGTACGTGACAACAGTTCCGGGTCCGTGACGGTAATTTCCATTTCGCGTCCGTCCCGGTTTTCGGGAAGGAGGCGCACAATTTCGATCTCGTAGGCCTGAACCGTGTCATCCCGCACGTTGGACAGAATCCGCGCCGCGCCCTTGACGGGCTGTCCGACCGGCAGAGGCTCCCCCGGCGGGACGTCCGTTTCGTTGAGCGTGCCGAACACGCCCCGGTCCGTATTGGCATAGAGCGGGCCAAGGTCGCGTGTCAGGTCGAACTCTCCGCGCAGTTCTCCGGCCTCTCCGCGCTCGCCCTTCTTGACGGCCTTCACCGTGGACGGCAGAACGGCCCCGTCATGGAACGGCATTAACAGGCCGGTATCCGTATCCGTGACGCCATGGCCCAGCGCGCCAAACTTGCGGGTTTCGGGGTCGTACCATGTCAGGGTGCCAATGCCCGCCATACTGTCCCGGATCCACGCGCCGATCTGGCACAGTCCGTCCTCGTTCCGTTCCGGCTCCACGCGGATGGTCATTTCCCCGCCGTTGCGGCAGACGCGTAAGTCGGCGACTTCGTCCTCTTGCAAGAGGGTCTGAAACTGTTCCACGGACGTGACCGGCGTCCCGCCGCACTGGAGGATGACATCGCCGGTACGCAGGCCGCCGTTCCGGGCGGGCGTGCCGCCGTCCGTGAGTTTGACCACCATCACGCCCTTGGCGAACAGTTTGATACCGACCGTATGCCCAACCGGAATCAGACTCCGTACGCCGTTCACTTCCGCCGCCCCGGCGGTCGCCACGCACAGAAGAACCGCCGCCGCCATGCCGCATATCCGTTTTGCCCAAGCTCCATACAAGCGAATCACCTCTTGGAAACCCATTTGATTTCTCTGCCGTTTCCGCTGGATTCGCGTCCGCTCCGGATGTGCCGGCCCGGTTAGCATACGCCGCCGGACGGAAATCAACCGGCACAAAATCCGGCATTTCT
>JAFSRH010000075.1 GCA_017446225.1 Oscillibacter sp. | reverse complement strand
CTTACAGGGATACGGGTTGACCTTCTGTCTGATTTCCTCCGGCCATTTCGCCGCAATGGCCCGCGCCTCTTCGTCCTGTAACAGTTCGCGGGCGCGGAGGTGGCGCACAATGTCCAGCAGTTCCGGGGACAGCCCGGTGTTTTCGCGTTCCAGCACGGCGGCGTAGTCCCGGCGTTCCAACAGCCGGCGGACTTCCTGCCACATCCGTTCCCGGTGTATCGGGAACAGTTCCGGGACGACACAGCGGTTGGGCGCGCCCGGAAATTCATCCTGATTGCATTGCAATTCCTCTTCCGGGTTGTAGCGCTGACTGTTCGTCCGTTCCGCCGTGCCCGCTTTTTTCTCCGGACTCTTGACCTGTATCCCGATCACCTCTTTTGACAAGGCCAGTTGCGACAGGATAATTTCCATTTGCGGCGTCCCGGAACTCAGGTTGACCAGAATCTCCGCGTCCGGGCAATCCTTCACAAACGCCTCGAACGCCGCTCTCATGGCCTGATCAAGCGCGTCCAAGTCGGACGGGTCCTCAATGCCGCTTTTTACCATGCGGACTTCCGGCGCGTACCCCCAGCGTTCGCCCATGAACGCAAAGGCCTGTTCATAGAGCGGGATGTTCTTTTCCATCTCCGCCGACAGGAACAGGCGGATTTTATCCGGTTTGTAACGCCGCGCGATGTGCATCATGCCGCCGTCCCGCTGGCCGCGTACGGGGTCCGTGGTGCCAACGCAACTGAACAAAAGTCTTTGACGTGCCATATTGCCGCCTCCTTACGCGTTTGTAACTTAAGGATAGCACAATTTTCCGCAAATTACAAGGCCGGGGCGTTCGCGCGCCCTTCGTACGCGCGGAAATCTTGACAAACCGCTCCGTATCGCGTATGATTTCCATATGAAATGGCGCAACGGGAGGCGGCGGGACATGGAATATCTGCGATGTGTGGTGGAACGGATTACCTACCGAAACGAACAGAACGGATATTCCGTGCTGAAATGCCGCGCAAAAGGCTTTCAGGATTTGGCCACCGTTGTGGGCGCAATGCCCGATGTACACGTTGGGAGCGTTCTGTCCTTGGGCGGCGCGTGGAAACTGGACGCGAAATACGGGCGCCAGTTTTCCGCGGAAACCGTTGAGGAAACGTTGCCCGCCACCGTTTCCGGCATGGAAAAGTATCTGGGAAGCGGCCTTGTGAAAGGAATCGGGCCGAAATTCGCCCAAAGAATCGTCCAGCGTTTCGGGAAAGACACGCTGGACGTAATTGAGGAAACGCCGGAGAAGCTGATTGAGGTTCCGGGTATCGGACAGTTACGGGTGGACCGGATTAAGCGAAGCTGGCTGGAACAGAAGGAAATCAAAAACATCATGCTGTTCTTGCAAAGCCACGATGTCAGCACGACCCACGCCACAAAGATTTATAAAACGTATGGCAAAGACAGTGTAAAGGTTGTACGGGAGAACCCGTACCGGCTCGCGGACGACATCTGGGGCATTGGATTTAAAACGGCCGATACCATTGCCGCGAAATTGGGCTTTGAACACGAGAAGTACGAGCGTTTGCGGAGCGGGCTTCTGTATACGCTGAACCGTCTTTCGGATGACGGCCACTGTTACGCCACGCGGGATATGCTCATGGAAACGGGCGCGGAACTGCTGACGGCGGACGCGCCGAAGCTGTCCGAATCGCTGGACAGGATGATAACGGACGAAGATGTGAAAACCGAAGCGGACGCCATCTACCTGCCGCCGTTCTATTACGCGGAAACGGGGACGGCAAGGAGATTGTCGGAGATTTTCGCCAATACGGAAGGCGTCCGCGTTGCGCCGCTCGGCCTGACGGAACGTATCGAGCGTATCACAGGAATTGATTATGATGAAATCCAAATGCAGGCGATTTTGACCGCTATACAAAGTAAAATTTTAATCCTGACGGGCGGTCCCGGAACCGGTAAGACAACCACGACCCTTGGAATCATCACAGCGTTTCGGGAAGCGGGCGCGCGGATTCTGCTGGCGGCTCCGACCGGCCGCGCCGCGAAGCGTCTTTCCGAAACCACGGGCATGGAAGCGAAAACCATTCACCGCCTGTTGGAAACGAAACCTCCTGACGGCTATCAGCGGAACGCGGAAAACCCGCTGGAAGGCGATGTTTTGATTGTGGACGAGTGTTCCATGATTGACGTGATACTGATGTACAACCTTCTGAAAGCGGTCCCGGACGATATGACGCTGATTTTTGTGGGCGACATCGACCAGCTTCCCAGCGTGGGCGCGGGGAACGTCCTCCGCGACATGATTGACTCCGAATGTTTCCCAGTCGTGCGGCTGACGCGGATATTCCGGCAGGCGCAGTCGAGCCGCATTATCATGAGCGCGCACAGAATCAACGGCGGGAAAATGCCGGACCTGTCCAACGGCAAAGAGAGCGATTTCTTTTTCATGGAGCGCGAAACGCCGGAAGCCGCCTTGGAAACGATTGTCGACCTTGTGCGGAACCGCCTTCCGCGCGCCTACCGTATCCCGTCCGGTGAAATACAGGTTCTGACGCCTATGCAACGCGGCGTTGTGGGCGCGGCGAATTTGAATCAGGCGTTGCAGGAAGCGGTGAATCCTCACGCGGACGGACTGCGGCGCGGCGGCGTACTGTTCCGTATCCGGGACAAGGTCATGCAGATACGGAACAATTACGACAAGGAAGTGTTCAACGGCGACATCGGCGTTGTGGAGAGCGTGGATTTGGAGGACAAGACGCTTTCCGTCCGCTTTGACAACCGTCTTGTGAAATACGATTCCACGGAATTGGACGAACTGGCTTTGGCTTACGCTGTCACGATTCACAAATCGCAGGGTTCCGAATACCCGCTTGTCGTCATGCCGGTTCTCATGACGCATTACGTCATGTTACAGCGGAATCTTGTCTATACGGGAATCACCCGCGCAAAGCGTCTTTTGGTTATCGTAGGGACAAGGAAAGCGTTATCGTTAGCCGTGCGGAATGTTACCGTCACGAAACGGAATACGATGTTAAAAGAGCGTCTCCGGGCGCGGAAAAACGGGGAAACGGAGCACGGACGGGGAAAACGGTATGTCTGACGGACTGAGGCCGTCCCATTGGCTGGACAGCTTGCAACCGGGCGGCTTGTCAGGCCCTGCTTGCAACGGCTTCCCTCTTGCAACGCGGAAAATTTTGTGGTACACTGGGGCGTAAATTCCGGACACGTTCCGCTGTCCAGTTCTGCCACAGGAGGCCCGTTCATGCCAACACTGCGAGAGGAAATCAGCCGGCGCCGTACCTTTGCCATCATCTCCCACCCGGACGCCGGGAAAACGACTTTGACCGAAAAACTGCTTCTCTATGGCGGGGCTATCGCACAGGCCGGAGAGGTCCGGGGCAAACGCGCCCGCGCCGCCACGTCCGACTGGATGGAAATCGAACGCCAGCGCGGTATCTCCGTCACCTCTTCCGTCATGCAGTTCCAGCACGATGGTTACTGTGTCAACATCCTTGACACCCCCGGACATCAGGACTTTTCAGAGGATACCTACCGCACCCTCATGGCGGCGGATTCCGCGGTTATGGTCATTGACGCCGCGAAGGGCGTGGAACCCCAGACACGGAAACTGTTCCGCGTCTGTTCCCTGCGCAATATTCCTATTTTTACGTTCGTAAACAAGCTCGACCGGGACGCCCGCGACCCCCTCGAACTCTGTGAGGAAGTGGAGCGGGAATTGGGAATCGGGACCTGTGCGGTCAACTGGCCCATCGGGTCCGGACGCGATTTCCGGGGCGTCTACGACCGCCAGCGTGACCGGGTTCTGTTCTACAGCGCGGAGAGCCACGCGAAAAAGGCCGCCGTCACGGAACGCGCCCTCCGAGACCCCGAACTGGACGAAATTTTGGGCCGGGAACGCGCCGCCGCCCTCCGGGATGAAATCGAACTGCTGGAAGCCGGACAGGACTTTGACCTGTCCGCGGTCCGGGAGGGGACGTTGTCGCCGGTGTTCTTCGGCTCCGCGCTGACAAACTTCGGCGTGGAACCGTTTTTGGAAGCGTTTCTCCGCATGACCACCCCGCCCCTGTCCAGACAGGCCGACAGTGGCGTCATTGACCCCTTTGCCCCCGATTTCTCCGCGTTCGTGTTCAAGATTCAGGCCAACATGAACAAGGCGCACCGGGACCGGCTCGCGTTTCTGCGGATCTGTTCGGGGGAGTTCCGCCGCGAAAACGAATACTTTCACGTCCAGAGCGGAAAGAAACTCCGTCTGAGCCAGCCCCAGCAGATGATGGCGGCGGAACGGGAAATTGTGGAAGAGGCGTACGCCGGGGACATTATCGGCGTGTTCGACCCCGGTCTGTTCGCAATCGGCGACACCGTGACCGTACCCGGGAAGAAGTTCCGTTTCGAGGGAATCCCCACGTTTGAGCCGGAGCATTTTATGTCGGTCTCCCCGAAGGACACCATGAAGCGCAAACAGTTTATGAAGGGCACGGAGCAAATCGCGCAGGAAGGGGCCATTCAGATTTTCAAGCGTCCGGGGGCCGGACTTGAGGAAGTCATTGTCGGCGTGGTGGGCACGTTGCAGTTTGACGTTTTCCAGTACCGGATGAAGAACGAGTACGGCGTGGAACTGCGTATGGAGGGACTGCCCTTTGACCATCTCCGGCGCGTGACGGCCATGCCCGGGCGGCCGGAGGACTTGGTACTCTGTACGGGCGCGGCCGTACTGGAAGATTTCCGGAAACGTCTGCTGATTGCCTTTGAAGGCGAATGGAGCGCGGGCTTTCTGACAAAGCACAATCCCGGTTTGGAACTGGCGCTGGACCTGTCTGTCTGAGGGGCCGGAAATGGAGAACAAACGCGTTCAACCGGAACCGAAACGGCGTCCGCCCGTACAGCAGACGCGGCATTATCCGCCGCCGCGGTCCACAGTAAACCCGCCCGCGCGGCCGGGAACACAAATGCCCCCGCCCCGGGCGCGCGGAGCGCAGGCGGCGCCGTACCGGACGCCGGGAACGCAAACGGCGCCGTCCCGTAAACCGGGTACGCAGACAATACCATCCCGGGCGCAAGCGGCGCCGTCCCGTAAACCGGGTACGCAAACGGTGCCGCCCCGTAAACCGGCCGCACAAACGGCGTTGTCCCGTAAGCCGGGGCCGCAGGAGCCGCCGCCGGAACCGCGTTTCCGTGACGCCCTCTGGTCAAAACAACGCGAAACCCCCGCACAGAACCGGATTACGTTTCTGTGCGCCCTTCTTTACGCGCTGATTCATCTTGTCACCGGCTTTCTGCTCATCCGCCCGCTCAACCTCCTGACCGCCCGAATGCCCTTCCTGATTGCGTACGTGGTACGCGCTGTCCTTCCCGCTCTGACAGGCGCGTTACTGAGCGCGCTTCCGCTCTTTCCGCTCCGGCAGGAATTCCGTACCATGCTTCTGGCCTACCGGAAACTGCTCCGCTGGGTCCTGATTCTCCTTGTCGGCGTACTGCTTCTGATGTGGGGCGAGTGGGAAGCGTTGAAACAAGTGGCGCGGTTTGTGCTCCTGTTCGTTTCCGGGCCGCTGATAATCGGTACCGCCCTGTCCGTACTCCTGTTCTATCTGGAATGGCTCGGCGAACCGGACGAAGAGGAATAAGGGGCTGTGTCAAAATGTTGAGGCAGCTCCTGACTGGAATATAATGAAAAATTAAAGGCGTTAGTCAGGAAATGGGTCGGTAGCCTACCCACGGCGAGTAAGTGTCTCTAAAATCGCCTGTTTTGCCTCTGTTTTGTTTAGAAATCGGCTCATTTCAGCGATTTTTCAACACGACCAATCCTCCACCGACCCATTTCCTGACTAACGCTACGCAAATAGAATCCACTACCAGAGAGGCTTTTCCGTCATTAACCAGAAAATATCAGAAATTTTCCAATATCTTCCTATTTTGAAACGGCCCCTTTTTACGGCGTCTCCGGAGAAAGGATGTGCTCGTTGACGGCGGAAATCAGGCTTGCCACGTCAAAGGGTTTCGCGATGTGGTGGTTCATGCCGCTTTGCAAGGACATCCGTTTGTCCTCCTCCCGCGCGTTCGCGCTCAAGGCGATAATGGGAATCCCTTTCGCGTCCTCACGTTTCATGGCGCGTATGGCTCTGGTGGCCTCGTAGCCGTTCATGACCGGCATTTGAATATCCATCAGTATCAGGTCGTAGTACCCGGCCGGATGACTGCCGAACGCCTCCACGGCATCGCAGCCGTCCGGCACCGATTCCACGACAAAGCCCGAATCCTCCAGAATCGTTTCCGCCAGTAAGCGGTTGATTTCGATATCCTCTACCAGCAGAATCCGCGCGCCTTCCCCGGCCGGACGTCCGGCCTCCCCGGGCGTCTCCGTGACGGGCGCGGACGCGTGGTTTACCAGTTTTAAGGGCAAATCCACGGTAAAGGTCGAACCGCGGCCTTTTTCGCTCCGCGCGGAAATCGAGCCGCCCATGACGTCCAGCAGATGTTTCGTGATGGACAGGCCCAGTCCCGTGCCGATATAGCCGCTCTTGGTGGAGGACTCTTCCCGCTCAAATTCCTGATACATCCGCTCCATGAACGCTTTCGACATCCCGATTCCGGTATCCGAAACCGTGAATTCGTAACGGGCGTACCCGGATTCCGAAACCTGTTTCCGTCTGGCCGTCACGGCAACGCTTCCGCCCTGCGGCGTGAACTTTACGGCGTTGTCCAGCAGATTTCCCATGACCCGGCGGAAGCGTCCGGCGTCCAGTAATACCGGGTCGTCCGGCAAATCGAAACGTTCCTCCAAGGAGATCCGTTTCCGTTCGGCCTGCACGCGGAACATATTTACGGTCATGGAGAGTTGTTCGCGCAAGTCACAGGCTTCCGAACGAAGGACGGTAGAACCGGCGTCCAGTCTGCCCATTTCCAGAAGGTCGTCAATCAGGGAGAGTAAATGCCGGCTGGACTGGTCCACTTTGGCCAGAAAATCTTTCAGTTTGCCGGCATCGTGTACGTGGCTTTTGGCAAGGTCCGTAAAGCCCATGATGGCGTTCATGGGCGTCCGGATATCGTGGGAGAGGTTAAAGAAGAAGGCCGACTTGACTTCATTGGCGTTTTTTTCGCGTTGGAGTTCCAGTTCCATGCTCATTTTCTCGGAGAGTTCCCGCTGTACGCGTAACGTCTGCTCCGTGACGTCCCGGTATCCGACCACCACGCGCCGCACGGTTCCGGCGTTCGGAATCGTGACCACGGACATTTGCATATACACGGTGCCGTGTTCGTCCGCGGCGTCCCGGCAACGGTAGTCCACCGTATAGGACGGCTCCGACAGCAACCGGCGGCGGATGGTCTCCACGGAGATTTCCCGGAGATACCGTTCCCGGTCCTCGGGCAGTACGTAGCGTTCGGCGTACAGGGGCAGAATGTCGCCCCAGTTGGCTTCCCGTCCGGTACCGCCCAGTTCCGCCGAAATCGCCAAAAAGTATTCGCTGCGCATCCGGTAGGGACGCATGACGCCCGTTTCCAGATTCACAAGGTAAATCGACTTGAAATCCACGCTCAGGCCCTCAATGACTTCCGCCCGCCGGACGTTTTCCGTCCGCGCCTCGTGCAGTTCGGTGATGTCGCGGATGAGCACGAAATAAACGTCCCCGTGGTCCTGCGTACGCACGAGCCGCCCGTAGTCGTCCACCCAGCGGACCGCGCCGTCTTTGCGCGTGATACGGTATTCCACATGGTCCAGTTTCCGCTTACTCTCGGAAACCTGTTGCGTAATGGACAGTTCCACCTCTTTGCGGTCGTCCGGATAGATCAGGCCGCGGAAAGTGCCGCCTGTCAGGGTTCGGAACTCCTCCGGCGTGTCACAGCCGAAGATATCCAGCATGACCTCGTTGACGTACAAAATTTTTTCCGTCTCGTCCGCGCGGTACACGAAGAATCCGCCCGGCATTTGGCTGACAACCTGCTCCACATTGGAAAGAAACAGTCCGCCGTAATTGTCCATATTCAAGCCACCCTTCTTTGTCCTGTTTTTGGTTCCGCGCGCCAGAAAGCGGAACGAAACATCCGGAAAAAATATGTAACCGGCCAAAATTGACGAAACCGCGTGTCAGGAACCGGCACGCGGTTTCCGTTCCGCTATTTCGCGGCAATGGACATCCCGACCCGGATAAAGCGGAACATCCGGAGCGCGCCTTCATAGTAGAGCGTTTCGGCGTTGTCCAAGGCCTCGCGAAGTTTCATAGGGGCGTTGACCGTGGTCATCAGGGATTCCACCCCGTGGGCGGTGATGTTCAGCGCGTCGCGGCCCAGCGAACCCGACAGGCCGACAACGGGAATGCCTTTCGCCCGCGCGTGTAATCCGACTCCCTGCATGACCTTTCCGAAACAGCTCTGCCAGTCCGTGCGCCCCTCGCCCGTGACCACCAGATCCACGCCGTTGAGACGCTCGTCAAAATGAATCAGTTCCAGTACCGTTTCAATTCCGGAGCGCATATTGCCGTTCAGGAACACCTTCAGGGCCGCGCCCAGACCGCCCGCGGCCCCCGCGCCCTCCACGGCGTCACAGTCAACCCCGAACTCGCGGCGTATGACGTCCCGGTAATTGCGCATACCGGCTTCCAGTTCCTTTTGAATCGCGGGCGTTGCGCCCTTCTGCGCGCCAAACGTGTAAGTCGCGCCATGTTCGCCGCAAAGCGGATTGGCAACGTCACACATCACGGTAATGACGGCGTCTTTGAGGCGCGGGTCCAAGGCGTCCGCGTCGATATGGGCCACGCGGCCGAGGTCGCGTCCGTAGCCTTGCAGTTCCGCGCCGTCCGCGTCAAGGAAGCGGACGCCCAACGCCCGCGCGCAGCCCATGCCGCCGTCATTGGTCGCCGAGCCGCCGATTGCAATGGAAATATCGCGGAATCCGCGTTTCAAGGCGTCCGAAATCAGCTCTCCGGTGCCGTAGGTGGTGGTATGGAGCGGGTTTCTGTCGTGTTCCGGGACGAGCGGAAGCCCGGACGCGGCCGCCATTTCAATCACGGCGCGTCCGCCGGGGAGTACGCCGTAACCCGCCTCCACGGAACTTCCGGACAGCGGACCGTGTACGCGTACGGAGACCTTTTCGCCCTGTTCGGCGGAAATCACGGCGTCTACCGTACCCTCGCCGCCGTCCGCGACCGGCGCCCCGGACGTCTCACAGGCTCCGAATACCTCTTTGGCGGCCCGCGTCAGCAACGCGGCCGTCTGTTCGCTGCTCAGACTGCCCTTGAACGAATCCGATGCGAATAATAACTTCATGAGCATTCCCAACCCCCGTTGTTCACGCGTTCAAGAAACCGGCGGCGGAAGAGCCATAACGAACCTTTCCGGAACGGCCGCCGCGCCTTTGAGAGCAGGACAACGGCCAGTGCGGACCGGTCACAAAGTTTCGCCTCTCTTGCGATGGCCGCCGCGCCGCTTTCCGTACCGACAGTATACCAAACCGGAACGCGTTTCGCAAGGAAAAAAATTTCTTTGCAAAACGGCCGGAATATGGTACAATGACGCCTGTTTCCATGAACTGTCCGGGAACAGGCAGAGACTTAAAAAGAAAAGGGGGATATACCATGCGTTCCGATATTGAAATTGCGCAGTCCGTGACCATGCGGCCCATAGGGGAAATCGCGAAAACGGCGGGAGTGCCGGAGGAGTATTTGGAGCAATACGGCGGTTACAAGGCGAAAGTCGACTACCGCCTTCTCCGGGAGATGACAAGTCCTGACGGAAAGCTGATTCTTGTCACGGCCATCAATCCCACGCCGGCCGGGGAGGGCAAAACGACCACCACCGTGGGCCTTGCGGACGCGTTGCGGCGTCTGGGGAAAAACGCCGTAGTCGCGCTCCGGGAACCGTCCCTTGGACCGGTGTTCGGCGTCAAGGGCGGGGCCGCCGGGGGCGGTTACGCGCAAGTGGTACCCATGGAAGATATCAATCTGCATTTCACCGGCGACTTCCACGCAATCGGCGCGGCAAACAATCTTCTGGCCGCTATGCTCGACAACCACATCCAGCAGGGAAACGCGCTCGGCATTGACGTGAAGCGTATTACGTGGAAACGTTGCGTTGACATGAACGACCGCCAGCTCCGGAACATTGTGGACGGACTGGGCGGACGTATGCAGGGCGTACCGCGGGAGGACGGTTTCGACATCACCGTTGCCAGCGAAGTCATGGCGGTTCTGTGCCTCTCGGAGAGTATTCCGGACCTGAAAGCCCGTCTCGGGCGCATGGTTGTGGCTTACACGTTTGACGGAAAACCCGTCACGGCGTCCGACCTGAAAGCGGACGGGGCCATGACGGCTCTGTTGAAGGACGCGCTCAAACCGAACCTTGTCCAGACGCTGGAGGGGACCCCGGCCTTTATCCACGGCGGACCGTTCGCCAATATCGCCCACGGCTGTAACTCCGTCATGGCCACGCGTATGGCCATGCGTCTGGGGGACTACGCCGTCACGGAAGCCGGTTTCGGGGCCGACCTCGGCGCGGAAAAGTTCTTCGACATCAAGTGCCGCTACGCGGGGCTGAAACCCAACGCCGCCGTACTGGTCGCCACGGTCCGCGCCCTGAAACATCACGGCGGCGCGGCGAAACAGGACCTGAACAAAGAGAACCTGTCCGCGCTGGAAGCGGGGCTTCCGAATCTGCTCCGGCACGCGCAGAACCTCCGGGACGTGTTCGGGCTTCCGTGCGTGGTGGCGATCAACGCCTTCCCGACCGACACCCCCGCCGAACTTGACACGGTCCGCAAATGGTGCCGGTCCGCCGGAATCCGCGTGGCGCTCAGTGAGGTTTGGGCCAAGGGCGGCGCGGGCGGAATCGAACTGGCGGAAGAAACGCTTCGTCTGTGTGAGGCGGAGAATCATTTCCGGTTCGCCTATGACGCGCAAGAACCGATTCAGGAGAAACTCGACCACATTGTCCGGCGCGTTTACCACGGTACGGGCGCGGTCCTTACGCCCGCCGCGCGCCGTCAGGCGCAGGAGCTGGACGCGCTGGGCTACGGAAACCTTCCCGTCTGTATGGCAAAAACACAGTATTCCCTCTCCGATGACCCGTCCCTTCTGGGCGCGCCCGATGGCTTCGCCGTGACCGTACGGAACCTGAAAGTCAGCGCGGGCGCGGGCTTCCTTGTGGCCCTGACCGGCGAAATTCTGACGATGCCCGGTCTGCCAAAGTCCCCCGCCGCCGAACGCATTGACGTGGACGAAACCGGGCGTATCAGCGGACTGTTCTGACATACCCCCGCCCGGCCCCGCATAAGATGAACATCATCATTACGGGGAGGCTTCATTCATGAGGAGACACGGTCCGGCTCTGCTGTCCTGTACGCTCTGCCTGCTGTGGTTTTTGTCATTGTGCGGCTGCGGCGTACAGGACCCGGAGAGCGTCCCGGACTCGCTGCCCGGGCGCGCCGCCGGTCTGATGGAGGACGAAACCCTGTTGAGCGTGGACGGGCGGAACATTCCCGCGTGGGAGTACCTTTACTGGCTGTCGCTGGCCTGTGACCGCGCGCGCGGACAGGCCGCTCCCCCTGACTGGCCGAGCGTCAAGGAACAGGCCCTGATGAATACGGCGCTGTACGCGTCCGTGGAAACGCTCGCGGAACGCCACGGCGTAACGTTCACGGACGCGGACGCGGCGGCGGTCGCGGAACGCTGGCAACAGCGTTGTGAGGCGTACGGCGGGGAGGCGGACTATCTCCGGGAAATCGCCCGCTACGGGCTGGACCGCGCAAGGGCCGAAATCCTCTTCCGGATCGGACTGCTCTATGGAAAGCTCCGGGAACTGTGCCGGGAGGGCGGCGCGCTTTCCCCGGATGACGCCGCGCTGGACGCCCTCGCCAAAGAGAGCGGCGCGATCCGGGTGGACCGTATTCTTTCCTCCGACTGGGACCGTGCCGCCGCCAAACGCCGCGCCGAAATCTTTTTCCGGCAGTTGAACGGCGCTTCCAATCAGGCCGCGCTCTTCTCCGAGCTGACATGGGAGGGCAGCGACCACGCAGGACCCCGCGTACTGCGGGACGGTACCTTTGACGAACGGCTGACGCAAGTCGCCCGCGCGCTTCAAATCGGACAGATATCCGGCATTATCGAGTCGGAGGACGGCTTTTCCATTCTCCGCCGCCTCTCCCCGGAGCGTGACAGTCTGCTGGAAACGTGGCTCAGGCGCGCCGTGGAGGAGACCGCCCGCGCCGCGGACGTGGAATTGACCGAACGTTACCTTTCCCTTGATCCGGAAGCGTTCTCTTCCGCGCTGGAAGGGCTTCGGAAATCGCCCGAAACGCCGCAAAATTGAGACTTTATACAAAATACGCCCAAAACGCCCCCTCTTTTTCGTCAAAAAGCCCGTAAAATTCCGCTATACTTTCCGCGGAAAGTCTGATATAATCACGGCGAAATCCGAGACGGGGACAGCTCCTGAAAACGTACCGGCATTCCGTATTCCGTTTCCGCACGGGGCATGGATGGAGAACAAAGAAGCAGAATCACCGGGCCGCTGTGCCTCCGGCGCGTTGCCGGAAGATTGAAAGGGGTATCGTTACATGAATGCCATTGTCGTGGTAGACCAGATTTGGGCCATCGGCCGGGAAGGAAAGCTCCTGTTTGACCTCCCCGCCGATATGGAACGCTTTAAAAAACTGACGCTGAACGGTACGATTATTATGGGACGCCGTTCGTTAAACGCCTTTGTCGAGGGGCGGCCGCTTCCGGACCGCCGGAATATTGTGATCACCCGTAACGCCGATCTTGTGCCGCCGGGGGTGGAAGTGGTGCCGGACCCGGAAGCCGCCGTGGAAGCCGTGGCGGATGAGGACCCCGACCGGGTATGGGTCATCGGCGGGGGGAGCGTGTACGCCGCGCTGTTGTCCCGTTGCGGCCGCGCGTACCTGACCCGGGTGGAGACGGTCGCCGAAGGAGAGCCGGACACGTATTTCCCCGACTTGGACCACCTGCCCGGATGGGAAGTGGAGCGCGTCAGCGAGCCGATCACGGAAAACAACCTGACGTTCCGCTTTATCGAGTACATCAACCGGAACCTGATTCCGAAGAACTGAAAACGCGTTGGCCCTCTCCCGTTTCCGGGAAAGGGCCTTTTTTTCGTCAATACTCAAACGCGAAATGTTCACAGGCGTTAATCACGGTCGTGTCCTGATAGCGGGACTGCCGGGGAATATGGACGCCGTAGGAGCGGTGAATATGGCCATGGAGAAAGTAACGGGGCCGGTAGCGTTCCAGCAGATTCCGGAAGCAGAGGAAGCCGCGGTGTGACATGGAGTCGAAGTCGTTGATAAAGCGGGCGGGGGCGTGGGTCAGGAGGATGTCGAAGCCGCGATATTTCCGGAGCTGGAACCACAGGCGGCGGATCCGCATTTCCATTTGGAATTCGGTGTACATATTGTCGCCGTCCCGGTAGCGGAAGGAGCCGCCCAAGCCCAGAATCCGGATACCGTTTTGTACGAAAATCCGGTCCTCCACACACTCACAGCCTTCCGGCGGATGTTCGCCGAAGCTGTCGTCATGGTTGCCGCGCACGTAGAGCAGGGGACAGTTCGAGAGCGTCACGAAAAATTCAAGGTAGTTTTTGGGGAGGTCGCCGCAGGACAGGATCAGGTCGAAATCGTCTAATTTTCCGGGCGTGTAGAAATTGTAATAGTATTCGGATTCCACGTCCGCGAGCGCCAGAATTTTCACCGCGTCACGCCTCCTCTGTCTGCGCCGTCAACGGCTGTATGCCCGCGATCCCGACCGTTGCCTTTCCTGTGTCGTTCAACTGCCGGTAGGCGGGGATGTTCCCGGAGACGTTTTCGTTGAGCCAGTCCATGTTGATGATACGCTCCACGCTGAGCACTTCCCCCTCCGCGGAGCGGAGCTTGTGGGACTGGTCGCGGAGCGGACCCCGGAAGGGGTCACAGGTCCCGGCGCAGATTCCGGCGCGCAGGAAGTAGGCCAGTTTGCGTACGCTGTCGGGCAGGGCCTCGGACAGCTTCAGCTCCACGACCCCGGCCGACATCCCCCAGTAGTAGTTGAGCGCCTTACTGCTTTCGGCGTACTCCGTCTGTAAGGAGCGGTCCTGTATGCGCCGTACGAGCGCCTCATAGTACGCGCCCCACTGCCAGACGGGGAGCGCGAGTCCGGTTTGACTGCCGCCCTGTACGAGAGAGAGACCCGCGCCGACATAGTCCCCGCCGCGCCGGACCGTGTCCGTAAACGAAACCAGCCGGATCCCCTGTGCCGTCAGGCGGGAGACGGCTTCCCGCGCCCCGCCCACGGAGGACCAGTCCAGCGTGACAATAGCGTCCGGGTTGGTGGTCTGTACGCCCAGCGCGAAGGCGTTGATACCGGCGACCTGTCCGAAAATCGGGTAATCGCACAAATACCCTACCGGTTCCTCTCCGGCCATTGCGCCCGCGATGGCCCCGGTAATGAATTTCGCCTCGTACATACGCGCGTAATAGGTGCGGATGTAGCGGTGAGACTGGTTCACGGAACAGTTCAGAAATGTGACGTCCGGGAATTCCACGGCGGCGTTCAGGCTGGCGGGCAGAAGGCGCGGGGAAGTCGTGAACACGACCGTGTTGCCGTCCTCCACCGCCTGACGAATGACGGAAAGCGGCTTTTTGTCGGGGGGTTCGTCCGGTCCGGCGGGTTCGAGGGCGTTAAAATAGGCCTTGGTTTCCAGTTCTCCGTGCAGGGTACGTTGCACGCGCTGGCGGCCTTGCTCGTGGCCCCATGTCCAGCCGGACAACTCCGGGGTCTTGTCGTAGACGAAGGCGGCTTTCAGGACTTTTTTCGGCCGGACGGCGGGAATCGAGGATAAGAGGGGCTTTGCGGCGTCCGTTTGGGGCGTGAGTTTCAGGTCAATGGGCGAAACTTCCTGTTGCAGGGTGATTTCCTCCCAGACCTTTTCTATGGACGCTTTCATCTCCGAAGGGGTCTTGCCGCGCAGGGCGGCGTAGCCGTAGACCCGGATACAGGCAAGCAGGGCGTCCCCGACCGTACTGGACAGGCGGCGTCCCCCGAGTTGGTTGTACACCTCCCGGAAACTGTAGTACGTGGCCTTGAACAGGTTCCGGTCGTCATCCGACCACGGTTCCCACGGACGCTTCCCGATGAGCCGTTGCAGACGCTGATACCTCCCCGGACGCGAAAACTCCAGAAAGTTGACCTTGCTGTAGCGGTAAAAGTCTATGAACTCGTAATAGAGAATGGATTCCGTAGAGTCGTTGCGCGGGGGCAGAATGCGCGTGACGTAGGCCGGCACCGTCTCCGCGCCGAAGTATTTCAGCACGCTGACGCGTTTGTTGCCCTCTTCCACATAGTAGCGGTTCATGTACTCCGTGGCTTTGATGGGGTCACGTATCCCCTCTTTCACATGGGTGGCGCAGAGGCGTTCCCATTTTCCGGCGAATTCGGACGAACTCTCCAACAGGGGCATGAAGTTGCGCGCGAAGGAATGGGTACGCCCGCCGCTCTTGGCTCCCACGATAAATTCCATGGGGATTTGTACCAGTCCGACATCCATACTGTGTAAGGCGCGTTCCGGGGGGATGAAGTCGTCCAGACGCGGAAGCCACGGATGTTCCCCGCGCGCGATACAGGCCCGGAATTCTTTTTGCGCCTGTTTTTTCGCGTCCTTGTAATACGAATCCTGCATGGGCACAGCCTCCTTCCAAAAAATACCGGGGACCGCGCGGGCAGTCCCCATGGGCGCGTCAGGGCAGGCGCGCTAACTTTTTGAGAAATTCCACACCGATCGGCAGAATGTACTCGTCATCAAAATCGAAGTTGGAAGCGTGCAGTTCCGGGGTGTCGCCGGTTCCGAGGAAGAAGAACACGCCCGGCAAATGCCGTTGATAAAACGAGAAATCTTCCGCCGCCAGAGACGGCTTGTCCAACGGTTCGGGGGCGTCCGGACCGAGGCCGGCGCAGACTTCCTCATACAGCGCCTCATGATTCCACACGGGCGGATAGCCGCCGCTGAAACGGGTCGCGACATGACAGCCCGTTTCGCGCTCAATGGCCGCGCCAATGACGGCCAGACCGTCCCGGCAGGCCTCAAAGGTTGCGTCCTGATACGTCCGCAGACTGCCTTCCAGCGTAGTTTCCCCGCTGATGGCGTTCCGGACCGTGCCCGAAACCATCTTCCCGAAGCGTAACACGCACGGCGGCGGCGCTTCCTCCGCCAGCTTGTAGGCGCGGTTCACGTACTCGATCCCCGCCAGCAGGGCATCGCGGCCCTGTTCGGCGCGGGACAGGTGCGCGCTCTTGCCCTTGATATACACGTTCACCTCATTGGAACGGGCCATCATGGGACCCGGACGCCCGAAGATCCGCCCCTTTGGCAGACCGGGCCAGAGGTGCAGGCCAAAAATACGGCTGACGTGACGCTCTTCCAGAATGCCGGAATCACAGATCCGTCCCGCGCCGCCGCTGGTCTCCTCCGAGGGCTGGAACACCGCCAGCACGTTCCGGGGCATACCCTCCGGTTTCGCCGAGAGCCATTGACAGAACGAGAGCAACATAGCCGTATGGCCGTCATGTCCGCAGGCGTGCATATTGCCGGGGTTGCGGGACGCGTACGGCAGGCCGGTTGTTTCCTGAATGGGCAGGGCGTCCATGTCGGCGCGGAAGGCGACCGTCTCTTTTTGGCCGAAGTCGAACCACACGCACACGCTCCCCTGAATCGGGGAGACATATTCACAACGGTGTCCGCGTAAGACGCCGGTCACAAGGGTCAGTGTCTGGGAGAGCTGGTCGTCCAGCTCCGGAATCTGGTGGAGATAGCGCCGGTGCGCCGCGACAGGTGACAGCATAAACTTCCCTCCTTATCGAATCAGTCTGACGGACCTTTCTATGTTATCATATTTTCCCGAATTTGGAAAGCGGTTTTTGACGGAAACTCCGTTTTTTTCATGGGCGGTCCGGGAACTTATCGCAGAGCGCGCTTAACTCGTCCAACAGCGTCCGCATTTGCGCCCTGTCCATGAAACAGGTCACCTCCGCCGTGTCCTCCCCGGACATGATGTTGGGAAGGTAGAACGAAACCGAGAACGTAAACCCGTCTCCGTCCGCGCGCGCAGACAGGGAAAAATAAGGCTCCGCGAAGTCGCTTTCGTACGCGTCCCGGATTCCGGCGTTCAGGACTTTCAATCCGGCGGTCAGTTCCTGCAGTTCGTACGTCAGGAGACAGGCGTTGGAATCTTTCACGATTTCCCCATCCTCGTTCCATGTGGCGCGCAGCAGTAACCAGTTACGGTCATCGCTTTGGGGGTCGCCGACTCCGGCGGGCAGTTCATAGCTTACAATGTCCAGTTTCAGGCTGGCGCGTTCGTTCTGAAAAAGCATGGCGGTTCCTTTCCGTG